>NZ_CAMZOG010000030.1 GCF_947331445.1 Parendozoicomonas sp. Alg238-R29
TCCTTGGGCGCAGTGAAAATGCTGTAAAAATACAGGTGCTCACAGCAATGATTGCCTACCTCCTGCTGCGCCTGGCTCAGATCACAACACCCTGCAAATTGTCGTTACAGCAAATAGCCCGAAGAGTCAGTCTTAATCTGACCCGCCGTTGCTCTTTGTTGGAATTATTCAGTGATCCGCCGGATAGCATGGAAGTCAATTCACTCCAGAATCAGGGGAGTCTGGAACTGGTTTATGCTTAACCGGACAGTAGTGATCTAATTTAACTTTTACAGTTTAATAAGCCAGAAGAAGAAACCTGGCCCAACCCCAATAAATTTAAAATATGACGCATTATTGATTTGCACCACAACACAACAACCGCCGGATAGGCAACATAATCGCTCTCTTATACCAGGTGACGTAACTTAATCTCATGGACATTCCCCAGATAGAAACAGATCGCTTAATCCTTAGAGGTCTTCGTGAAGAGGACTTCCCGGCTTACGCCCAATGGTGCACCAACCCGAAATTCATGAAACATATTGGCCCTCAAAAACCAATCAGCAGAGAAGATGCCTGGCGCAGTATGGCGATGGTTGTTGGCCATTGGCCGTTAAGAGGTTTTGGTTTTTGGGCTCTCGAAGAAAAAGCTACCGGAGAACTGGTTGGCCGAGCAGGGCTTTTTGAGCCTGAAGGCTGGCCTGGCACAGAAGTGGGCTGGGGACTCGACCCAAACCACTGGGGCAAGGGTTACGCGACAGAAGCCGCAAAAGCAGCCGTAAAATGGGGTTTCGAGAATACTGATAACGATGAACTTATCAGCCTTATTTCCCCGGACAATCACCCTTCAATAAAAGTGTCGGAAAGGATTGGGCAAACATTTTCCAGAAACTTTAACTTTCACGGTAATGAAATAAGTATCTACAGCCTTTCCCGTTCTGCTTTAAAATAAGCACCCATCGTCTAATAAGCCGATATACACCAATAAGAAGAGGCTTGCTTTATCATGGTAGAACAACAGGTAATCACGTGCTCAGATAACTACCCACTGTCAATTAATTTTTATCCGTCACCAAACCCCAAAGGTACTGTGATCATCGCCAGTGCCATTGGGGTATCTCAAACTTACTACCAGCGTTTTGCTGACTTTTTGGTAGAAAGTGGTTTGCACGCAATCACATTTGATTACCGCTATACCGGGCAAAACAGCACCTCAGCAAAATCTACATCACTGAGTCTTTCTGATTGGGGTTCGCAGGATATCGAAACCGTTATCCAGTTTGCACTCACTAAAAATCTTCCCGCTTACTTTATTGGACACAGTATTGGCGGACAGCTGCTTGGTCTGGCTCCCTCTGCAAAAGAGCTGAAGAAAATGGTGTTCGTTGCCTCATCGGCTCCCTACTGGAAACGGTGGCCTGCGCCGGAGAACCTGAAAATCCTGTTGGCCGCCAAAGTTCTGTTTCCACTTATTGCCGGTTTCACCAAACAGTTTCCAACCAAGTCTCTGGGGTTGGGAAACCAGCCTATTCCTTCGCCTTACATCAGTCAGTGGTCTCGGTGGATGACTGAACAGGATTACCTGTTTCAGGATACCTTTCATCTCGATACCAGCCATTATCCAAATATTAAGGGCAATATCCTTTCCCTCGGTTTTACCGATGACAATCTTGCTCCCGAAATCAATATTGAATACCTGTTGCGCTTCTTCCCCGGTGCACCTTCCTCCTTAAAAATACTCAATCCAAAAAATCTTGGGGTGAAGGCTATAGCCCATACTGGGTTCTTCAGGGACACCCTGAAAGAAAACTTATGGAAAAGTGTACTGACCTGGATTGAAAGCGGGGAGTTTCAGGAATAATGTGCACAGGGATACAGAACAATGAGATCCCGATGAACTCTGCTAAACGCCCGGTGAATTGCCATAAGGCTTATCACGCTCATGTTTACTTTGATAGGCAGACTTTGGAGTTTGCAGAAAAGCTTTGCCTTGAAGCAGGCGACCTTTTCGGTTTAAAAGTCGGGCGTGTTCACCAAAAACTGGTCGGCCCCCATCCCCGCTGGAGTTGCCAGATCATATTCTCACATAAGAGCTTTGATGAACTGGTTCCCTGGCTGGATAAGAACCGGGGAAATCTCAGCATTCTGATTCATGCCCTGACCGGTGATGACCTGAAGGATCATACTGAGTTTGCCTATTGGCTGGGAGACTGTGTTGCTCTTGATTTCAGCATGTTCGCCCCACAGACATAACGTTTATGACTATTACTGAATCCGAAAGAGATGCTCTCTATAAAACTATTTTTTCACGACGAGACGTTCGGGGAGAGTTTCTCAACAAACCTGTTCCGGAAGATATTTTAAAACGCATTCTCAAGGCCGCACACCACGCTCCCAGCGTGGGCTTCATGCAGCCATGGGACTTTATTGTTGTTCAGTGTCCGTCAACCAAGCAGGCGATCAAGGAGGGCTTCCAGAAGGCCCACGCGGAATCAGCTGAAATGTTTGATAGTGAACGCAAGCAACAATACAGCGCCCTCAAACTGGAAGGTATTCTCGAGGCACCACTGGGTATTTGTGTAACCTGTGACCGTTCCAGAAATGGTCCCGTTGTATTAGGTCGTACGATCAAGCCAGAGATGGATTTATACAGTTCTGTTTGCGCCATACAAAACCTGTGGCTTGCTGCCCGGGCAGAAAACCTTGGCGTTGGCTGGGTCAGTATTATTCATGACCATGTACTTCGTACAGCTCTGAATATTCCCGACAGCATCGATATTATCGCTTACCTGTGCGTAGGTTATGTTAGCCAGTTCCATGAAAAGCCAGAGCTGGAAAAACGGGGCTGGTTGTCACGCCGAAGCCTCGAAGCAGCTATTCACTATGAGTCCTGGCCTGAAGACTAGGGGGCGTTCTCAATTAAGCATACGACTCAGTGGCGCCTACCCATAGAGGCTCTCGGCAATGCTGGGTTCGCTGCCCTGTTTCTTAAAGAGCAGCTTACGACCCGAAAAATAGTTTCTATTACATTGGAGTTTATCGGTGTGCTGATTATCGTCAAACCCGGCATTGAGGCCAACACTGATCATGCTGGCTTCAGCGTTGTTTTACGCAATGGTTCATTCATCCACAAAGGCTCTTGCCTCAACAGAAAGCATTTCCAGAGTAGTATTATTTATGTGCGTTGTTCAGCCTCCTATAGGGTTGATCTTTTCTCTTTCCGGTTGGACATGGCCAGCTTTGGCCCAACTTTCATGGATCTCATGGATCGTTATTATAGGCATTTCCGCACTTTCAGCTCATTACTGTATGACCAAAGCTATGCAATGTGCAGAAGTAACAACCGTTTTGACTCTGGATTTTCTGCACCTGCCAACTATGTCTGTAGTGGGAGCGTGGCTGTATAGCGAAGATATGAATATTTCTTTATTAATTGGAGGGGGTGTCATGTTGCTGGGCAATTCGCTGAATAGCTATCTCCCAACAACATGAAAGGAGAAGCAAGAGTTCAAAAGCTAGGGATATACATGCATAGCTTGCCCCTCTGTATTCTACCAAAACGCTATCTCCCGAACATATGCTGAGTTGATAGTATCTTTTCTGTTTGGAATCACCATTCCGTTCACGGAGTAATATTCGCAGGCTTCTTTCTGGTAATCCGATGCCAGCGAGATCAGTTCGGTGAATTTGGCACGGGCGGAATAAATGGGGTACTGGATCATGGCGACAATGGCTAGAATACCGATTATCGTCGCTGCTACCCTTAAATCGATTAGGGTGAACCCTTTCTATTTTTCTCCCAGCCCTGAGAGTTACCCATCCAATTTATGGCAGTACAACCTCAGGTCTCACACTTACTCTTTGAATATCATAAAGTTATCACTCTCTACGTTTCTCTACATAAGCCCTCTTAATTATCATCGGCCTTCGCTATAATCCTTTCTTGTTTTATTGCCTGTACACCAACGAGTTCCTTATGTCTCAACCCACCGAAACCGGTATCAGCCAATCCACCCGCGAAGCTGTAGTGAATAAAATCACCGATAGTCTGAAGGTACTCTACCCTCTCGCTCAAAGCGCAGACGAACAGCTGGAGATGCTGAAAAAACAGAATAAGGGCAAGTTCTCAGCCATTTTCCAGAAGGGCTCCCCTTTTACAGCGAACTCTGACCGTTTTCTGCCCTACATGGTTGAAACCGCTAATGAGCTGACCGAACTACTAAAGGTGGATGACACCGCATACGTGATGTCTTTAAAACAGCTGATGCATAAGGTTCAGCTGCTTCATGAAGTGCTTACTCGCTTCCATGCTATTAAAGACGAAAAGAGTGAACAGACTGAACAAAAAGAACAAAAAGAACAAAAAGAACAGTCCGTTCATTAATGAGTATTGAATATGGAGAGTTTAATTCTCTCCATTCAAGCAAGCTTTCCACTCTTCCGGAGTATTGGTATTGGAAAAGCAGTCCTGGTGGTTATCAGGCTTAGGCAGAGAAACCCCTCCCAACTTCTCGAACAGCCGCCATAGAGCATAATCACGGCGATTGTCACTGGTAATAGCCACCTCAACAGCTTGCAGGACTTCCTTATTAACCGGCAATAACAGTGGCAACGAATAGTTCTGGTATTGCACTGGTCGGCACCCATCAAACTCACAGACCAGCTTGGTCAAATGCTCTGGCCGAAGTAAAGGCATATCCACAGGGATGATAATAAGTGCTGGAGTTTGACACACTTTTAACACCGCATGAATGCCGGAAAGCGGCCCGCGGCCAGGGTATATATCAACAATCGAGTTGCTCGACAAACCTGGACGATTCACAAGAACATTATCAGCCCCAGCAGCCTTCAAGGTCTCCCCCATATGTTGATAGAGCGGTTTTTCTCCCCACAGCAACATGGCTTTATCTTCCCCCATGCGGGAAGACTGACCGCTGGCAAGAACAACGCCCGTCCAGGCCCATGAAGAAGTACTTTGTGATGTCAACACGGTCATAGAGTCACAAATTAATTAGAAACCTGTGAGATGTTAAGGCTCCCGTCTACGGATGCAAATTTATTGAGAAATAAGGCCATTGTTCACGATTGACCATCGGTTCATAGAGCACTGCTTCTACCTTCAGAGAATGGAAGAAGTTTTCCACACAGGCGTTCCAACAATCGCCCGCTTTACGGCCTCAGCCTTAAGCTCAGGAGAATTCAGCCTTGAGCTCAGGAGAATGGAGTTTACGCTTTTTCTTGGTTGTCATTGGTCACCTCGCAGAGTGATTTTACCCTCTTAGGGAGGTGTCCATAACTACTGCTTCAGATCAGGGGAAGCCTGTGATGGTATCACGTTCCTTCATCAGCGGTTTTAACAGGAGGTGTTGCCCTCTCACGGTAGACTTCAAAACCCTGTTCAAGTGATGAGAGCAATTCATCCAACGACTTTTTATGTTGTGAGATGCCTTCGAGTGCATCCTTGTAGGAATAAGGCTGTTTACTCCCTGATGGGTTTGATGTTTGAAGTCCTTGTAGGCACTTTTTTCTGAGTTTACATATCTTTGGTAATTCAGAGGCTGTTTGGTTCACCTCCCGAATATAACGACAGCACTCTTCTCTTATCCACTGAAAGCCTTGCTGTAACTCTTCGTTATTGAAACATTTGGAGTCGTTCAAAAGTATCACTTTATCCAGATCCCTTCGGAAGCCTTCCATCAATCCAACATGGGTTGAGAATTCCTGAAAGTGTGCTCTGAACTCTTCAACCATGGGCTGGAACTTCTGCCCATCTTGCGGAGGTGGCACCTGAAAGCCCCTCAAATATTCAGAATACCTTTTGATAAAGGACATGGATTTTTGGCAGGACTCATAAACCTCTTTAGCTTGTAAGTGGGCCCATTCAACAAGACCGTAGTACGCCAGTACCTTCTGCTCAGGTGTAGAGTTTTTCGCACTGCTGTTGGTAACCTGTCGATAAGCCCTGAAGCGCTCAGTGACATTGTCGGTTTTAATATTATCTGTAGCTTCTTTCAGTGTTTCCCAGTTGCTTTTTATAGCTATCTCCGAAAGAGACGGGCTAGCTATAGTAGCTTTCTGATTTTCAAGTGGAGAAGCTTCAAGTAGAGGAGCTTCACCCTCACAAAGTTTGTCTACAAGGGTACCTGCTGAATAGGCTTTCGGTGTTTTAGGAGTAGGCTTCGCCTTTTCCATTGCATCCAGTACTTTAATAGCTCTTTCAATGGTCTTGTTTGATTCGTTTTGTATTTGGGTGAGAAGCGCATCCAAGTTGTTATAGCGCTTTTTAGGTGGTGACTTTTCTTTAGGGTGAGGATAAAAGCTTGACCAGCAGGTTTTCAGGTCAGTCAGCAACTTTATAGCCCTCCATCTCATTCTCTGAATTTCCATAACACTATCTCCCTGTTCAGAGAGCTGAGCCGCTATTAGAAGGCTCACGTCCAGGACTGCCGCAGGAAAGTTTAGCGATTTATCCTCATACTCTGATAATCCCTCTTCGAGCATTTTATTGTCGGTACAAAATCGAGCCATATCCTGCATAGATGTTTCTGTTATCTCTAAATATCCCGATACTGCTCCCATTAAAATGCGAGAGCAGAAGAGATCTATAGCGACCTTTGGTTCGCGCTTATCATTTAGAGATACTGCAAAATGTTTATCCGCCTCCAACAGAACTTTCTGTACCGCGAGAGCTTTCTGTGTCGCGAGAGCTTTCTGTGTCGTGGGAGCTTTCTGTGCCGTGGGAGCGTTAAATCCTTCAAATATGATCTGGAGTAACTTGAGTGTTTCGGCGCAAGCATCTCCTGGAAAAGTTTTTTTGAGTGAGACTTCGTCTTTTTTAACTTGGGCAATCGAGCCATAACAGGCTATATAGATAAGCGCTATCTTTCTGTAAAACAAGGGCATAAGGTTGGCTATATTGATCTTGAGCCTATTAATCTCGCTCCTATCAAAATCGGTGTCTTTTGACTGTAATTCCAGACACTGTGTGAAGTGAGAAAGTCCTGTGATGAATTGTGTTGCCACCTGATTAAATAGTGCACCCAGTTGCTGCCGGTCGTTACCAGTACCTAAAAATTTACGGCTAATAGAAGAGCAGGCTGTTATTAGCAAGGTGCTAGCCATGCTCTCTGCTCCTACACAGTCATGACTGCCGAGAAAGGCTAACACTCTTGCTCTGGCTTTATCGTAGGCATTCCTAAGAGAGGGGTTGCATCGAACGTTTGCAATGCCTTGGGCTAAAGGCGCATTTGGGTTTTCGCAGTTATAGAGAGCAAGACATTTTCTCCAAGTGGGCTCTAACTGGCTTGCAAGCCCTTCTGGTGCCCAGAATTGTATTTCTTTGCCTGGGGAGTTTTGGCATGACTGTTGAAACTCTAATAATTTATGAGTTGCACCACTAGCCTCTTGCCCTAGTGCATTTGCATCGCGGACTTTCCTGATCCTGAGTTTTACTTCGGTTGCGACTCTTCCTGCTTTTGTTTGTAACGCATCAAATGGCATTTTCTCCAACATGGCCACACTGGCTTCTTGAGAAGGAGGAATGCTGGTGACTTTATGTCCTGTTGCTATAGCTGCATGTGGCTTCGACACAGGTTCAGGCGTTGGCGTTCTGGATTGCGCAGGAGATTGGGGTACCGAATGTTGAGATTCAGCGGGGGTCATCATGGCACCTATTTTAGTTGCTAGAGTAGCGACTTGATTCCTGTTTGATTCTTTTTTCCTTGAAAGTTCCTGATAGTGATGGGGTGAATAACTATTTTGTTAGAAAGTACAGCTTTGTTAGAAAGTACAGCAGCAAATTTAATGTTGTTAGGGCAGCTTGCCGAAGTGTTAAATGCTGCTGGATCACCGGGCTAAGAAGCACTTGAGTCGCTAAATGAGCTCATACTTGCAATCAACAGTGAACATTGGCCCTGGCGCAATACTGATGCCATTGATCAACGCCTGTCGGGATAACTCTTTAGCATCCACGCCTTCAGGTAACTCTATCCATAACAGAATGCCTCCTTTCGGGCAGGTCGCTCGAGTTCCTTCAGGAATTTCCAATGCTTTTAGATGCAAAGCTTCAAGAGCCTGAATGATGGCGTAATAGGTTGGAGAATTTATCGCAACAATATCCCCCGGTTTGGTAACTGCCTGCAAAGCGCAGGTAATAGCTTCTGGCAACCTGTGGTAATCAGCACATTCTGGGGTTTTATTCGGCAACCAGCTCCTACCATTCAGCGGGCAACCTGCACTCGAAGTTCATCAACACCTTGCAATGCGCCATATCCTAAACCGACAGAGTTGGCAGCACGGGTCATATCCGCCAGATAACGCTTCACAGGGGTGATAGAAGTTAAAGTCAGGTCTGGTGACGCGCGTCCAAACTGAAGAGGAATATCACCAGGATTATGACTGGTAGAGTTCAGTGCCAGACGCCACTGGGAAACATTACAGGGCACCAGCCTTGAGCGGGTTAACCGCGGAGGTTCGTCCTGATCGGGTAAAAGATCACAGACATAATACCCCGAGCGAGGGCGGGCTTCTACCCAGCCCCTGCGCTCCAGCAGTTTGTCTGCCGCAGCTTCATAGAGTTTGGATCGCCCCATAAACATGACAGATTTGACCGTCAGAAAGCATGACAGATCAAACCCAACCCCTTCTGTACTGTTTATTTTTCTAGTTATCTGAATCTGTCTCGAACGGTGTGCCAGCTTTAATCTTGACTCTCCACTGACAAGAGAGAAAAACAATGAACGGGAGTGAAGAGAATCAGGTTAAAAACAGTGTTGCCCGCCGGATTGTACGGCGTTACAACATCTGGAGAAGCCGTTCTGGCGCCCTTGAGTATTAGTGCCAGCTATTATGGCGATAATAAAAACGTGGTAGCTCCCACTCTCTTACTATCGCTGCATAGCGGAAGGAAAAACCTAAAACAATTGTGATCACAACACTGATCCAGCTGGGCAGATCAGTTTGCAACAAACCGATGTACAGCCAGGCTGCCGCAAAAGCGATACTGGCATACAGTTCTGCCCGAAACACCAGCGGCACCCGGTTACACATAACATCGCGGATAATCCCGCCAAACACCCCGGTAAAAACTCCCATTAACGCGGCAATAAACCAGCTGTGGCCAAGAGCCAGCGTTTTTTGTACACCAATAACCGTAAAGGTCATCAAACCTATGCCATCCAGAATAAGAAATGCTCTTCTGAGGTAACGCATCCAGCGGCTGATATAAATGGTGAGCATGGCAGCTGTGATAATTATGATCAGGAACAGCGGGTTCGCGACCCAAACCAGAGGGTAGTTGCCTATCAACACATCACGGACAGAACCGCCTCCAATAGCGGTACAGCAGGCAATAAAAATCACACCAACAGGATCCATATTCCTTCGACCAGCCGCCAGCGCACCAGACATACCTTCAACGGTTATCGCCAGAATATAGAGAGCACCAAGCATGCCTGTCCCCGAGCACAATGTTGTAATGATTGTATTTAGTCTAGGGTATGTTCACGATTAAACATCGAACTCAGCATTACCACAATTTTCCAGGGTTGGGCGCCGCTCCACCGGAATACTGGTTGCCTTTCAAAGAGTGGCAACGCAGCCATAGAGACTTTTGGGAATGCTCTTCGGGTGGCCACTGAGTCGTATGTTTAATCGTGAACATACCCTAAAAAGGACGGGCTAAACGTTGGCCGAGACCACGAAAAAATTCTGAGAGTTGAAGTTTATCTTTAGAAAAAGGTTTCCAGTGCCCATCTCCCAGCGTAAATAACTCCCCGGTTGGCAGGTTGTTCTTATCCAGCGCCATCAAAACAACATAAGAGTTTTCATCAAGAATACTGAGCAGCTCACCGACGACCCCATCGAAACTGTCTTCCACATGAAGCAAAGTTACTTTTTGCGGCAAAACAACTTCAACAGGGAATACCAGCTGAAAACTGGCAGTGGAGGAATGAATATAACCAGTAACCGGCCAGGACAAAGACTTCCCCTTAAAGCTGAAGTTTTCACCCGAATCCTCAAAAAGAAAGCTCGATTGCGTCACCGGAAGAAAAGACTGGCGGTTTAACTCATAAGGGTCAGCCAAAGGCTGGCCTTCGGAGGAATATCCATAACATTGACCATCGGAAAACGGCAGAACTTCTTCCATAAGTTCTGCCCATGCGGTTATTAATGGATTATCCAGATGCTCTGCTGGCACATAACCAGACACCAGTTTCAAAAACCCATTCTGCTCCACCAGCACTAATGCCCGGCGAGAGCCATGACGAACGGTTAACTGCAGCGATACACCGAGATTGGCAAATATACGTTTGCCACCTTGTTCCTGAATAACTCCCACCTTACGCAGGGCTTGAACTTCTGCAAAGGTGAGTAAACCACCGTAAGGGCAGATATCACTATCTACGCCCAGACTTACCCGGCAAGTACGGAAATGATCTGCAGGCTCCCTGCGCAGACATTGAGACATAGTTACCTTGAATCTTTAAAACGCCGCTTTCACAGCTTCTACATTCTGTCGCATATGTTTCAGGTTAATTGTCCCCAAAACCGCACTGGTCACACCAGGATGTGAATAGACAAAATCCATACTGGCTTTCACCGGGTCTTCACCGTCACTGCAAAGGTGTCCGCTGGCCAAAGCCTTCTTTACCAGAATGGATTTATTGTGCTGATGTGCAAAGTCGAGTACAGCCTTTTCGCCCTGTTCGTTCAGGTTCCAGGTGACCATAACGCAGTCAGACTTCTCCAGAGCCAGGATACCGCCTTCTACTGTTTTGGTAGACATACCGCTGGCACGAATCAGCCCTTCTTTCTTCAGGTCTTCCAACACATCCAGACAGCCATAACGACGAATGACATCAACATCATTGCCATCGGAGTGCACCAATACCATATCCACACAATCGGTGTTCAAACGCTGAAGGCTGCGTTCAACGCTGAAGCGGACATGTTCGGGGGTGAAATTGAAATGGGATTGCCCGTTTTCAAACTCTTCACCTACTTTACTGCAGATTATCCACTGGTCACGCTGCCCCTGAAGGAGCTTGCCCAAACGTTCTTCGCTGGTGCCATAGGCCGGTGCGGTATCCAGTAAATTAATACCCAGATCCCGCGCCTGCGCCAAAAGATTCAACGCCTCGGCATCACCAGGAATTTTAAATGAGCCAGGATACTTCACCTGCTCATTACGACCGAGCTTTACGGTACCAAATCCAACAGCAGATACCTTGAGCCCAGTGTCTGCCACGGAGCGCAGCCAGTGGTTTTCCATAAGTGGATTCCTTAACAGTCCTGCAAACGACCTTCCCAGAAAGGCTTAGTCACTTCCGGGCGAGGTTGATTGGGAGCAATAAAGCCTTCATTGCCCTGAGGCTTGATACCTTTTGCCTCAAGGTTACGAATCACTTCGTCAGCAAGGTTTGGGGCCAGTGCCAATTTCGTTGGCCAGGTGACCATACCATTCTGCACCTGTTTGCAATAAGCAGCATCAGGGCGAAGCAGCTTGCTCTGCTTAGGTTCAGCACGGTTAACACGCAGAGCTCCCCAGCGTGCTTTGCCGAGATCAACCCAAGGCATCAGCTTCTTAAGTTCTTTCTTGCCCAGTGCAATCTGGGCATCAGTATCACGCTTCACACCAGACTCAGCCAGTTCCCCCCCCATATACCAAACCCAGCGACCATTCTCGGAAGGATGGCTGGTCATGGTCAGGCGAGGAACAATATCTGTGCTTACGCAGTGTGCATAAACAGGATGTGGGAAGTCGTGCTCTACCATCACCATGTGCAGTGGGCGCAGTTGCATGGTAGGAGATTCCAGCTGCCAGCGTTCCAGCAGGTCACCTGTACCTTCACCGGCAGTAAACACATACTGCTTGGCATCAATGGTGTAGTGATCATCGCCGCGCACCATTTCAATACCGGCAATAGATTTGTCTTCGTTAAGTTTGAGAGTTGTGTTGTTCTCCCAGTCTACGTGAATGATACGATCTTCCAGACCATCAATCAGGGCACGCACAACAGATTCAATGTCCAGAACACTTTCGTTCAGTTTATAAAGCTTGCCTTTAAAAGCTGGTGTGTTGAATGCCTCTGGTAGTTCATCACGGGTTACCCTATCTACCCGGCCGCGTAATGCCTTGCTGCCAAAGAATGCTGCCATGCGAGAGCCAAAGCCACCTGGTGTCCACATAAACTGGTGATCAGAAAGAATGCGAACAGAGGTCAGGTCCAGTTCACCTTCCCCTTGGATGGCCGACAACCAGCGTGCTGGCATACCGGCTATACATTCTGATGCTTTGGTCAGATTTCCAGACAGCGCATACTTGATACCGCCATGAATAATCCCCTGGGATTTGATGGTTTGCCCACCACCCAGTGTTTCATTTTCAAGAAGAAGGGCTTTGTAGCCCATATTGTTCAGGCGCCGGAATAACCACAGGCCTGCAATACCACCGCCGACAACTGTTACGTCAGCTTCAATGACATGGTTCATTAGCTGTTAGCTACCTGTCAGATAAAGAGATTTCGGTGGCTATATATAAGGGCGGAAGAGTACAGATACAAGGGAAACTAGAGACCAGCCCTGAAATCAGGGCTGGTTACCATAACTTCCATAGTTTTTTCAAAACCAGTCATTTCAACTCCTTAATCCATATACACCGCCTCACGACCATTTCGGCCTGAGGTCACACCTTCAAAAGCAAGGACACTACCCAACGATTCTGTACGCTGAAAACCTGGTTGATTTGTGACAACTTGTGGTGACTGCATCATGGAAAACTCTTCCAAATATCTTGGTTAAAAACCGAGTTAATACGTCACAATGTATTTCCAGCCTGCGATCAAAGAGATTGGGAAATAGTCTGAACCACTGAATTTCTTATGGTATTTATGATCCAAACCTCTGGTACTCCAGCTTTACCTTTCAGATAATAACCGCCCCTTACACCAAAGCGGTTTCCAATGTCGCGTTTTGTCTACACCCTAATCTTCTACCTTGGTCTGCCTCTTGTAGTCCTGCGCCTTCTCTATCGAGCCAGAAGTGCTCCGGCCTATGCGCGCCGTTGGCATGAACGTTTTGGGTTGATCACACCACCGGCAGATGGCAAAAAGAGCATTTGGATACACACAGTTTCCGTAGGAGAATCCATTGCGGCCGCTCCGCTGGTTAAGAAACTGCAGAGCGCCTATCCAGATCACCGGATTGTCGTGACCACGATGACTCCAACTGGCTCAGAACAGGTCAAAATACTTTACGGTGATACTGTTTTCCATGTTTATGCGCCTTATGATCTTCCCTGCTCAGTCAGTCGTTTTCTGAAACGTATTCAACCGGAGTTGGCTGTGGTGATGGAGACTGAACTATGGCCAAACACCATTGCTGCCTGCCATAAACGTAACATCCCTGTTCTGCTCACCAATGCCCGACTGTCTGAACGCTCTGCCAAAGGCTACGGCAGATTGGGCCCTTTAACCCGCAAGATGCTTCAACAGCTTTCCTTTATTGCTGCTCAGACTGAAGACGATGCCCGGCGTTTTATAGAGCTTGGCTTCCCAAAGGCCCGCATGCAGGTCACCGGGACACTGAAATATGATTTAGATATTCCCGAAGCGTTAAAAAGTGAAGGTAAAGATTTACGGGAAAGCTGGCTGAGAGGTCGCCCCGGGCACGCGCGAATTCTAATTGCTGCCAGCACTCATAAAGGTGAAGACGAGCAGATTGTTGAAGCCTTCCGAAATCTAAGCCGTACATTGTCCGATGTTCTTCTTATCGTGGTGCCAAGACACCCGGAACGTTTTGACGCTGTTTATGAACTGCTGAAAAACGAGGAATGGAACATCAGCCGTCGCAGTACGAATGCTCCAGTCACCCCTGAAACAGATGTTCTTCTGGGGGACACAATGGGCGAATTGTTGCGCATGTATGCAACCGCTGACCTGGCCTTTGTGGGGGGAAGCCTGGTGGAACATGGCGGACATAATCCACTGGAACCCGCGGCTTTGGGCCTGCCAATTGTTTCTGGCCCCCATGTATTCAACTTCCAGGAAGTCACCGCCACGCTGGAAGAAGCTGGCGCTTTAACAACTGTGCACACCAGCGCCGGATTAACCCGACATGCCGAGTATATTCTAACGGATCAAGATGCCGCCCAAAATGCGGGTAATGCCGCTCTTGAAGTCATGAATAAAAACAGAGGTGCTCTCAGTCGTCAACTTATGCTGGCACAGGCATTGATAGAAAAATAAAAGTGTGGGATTCAAACCAAAAGAAGCCGGGTGAAATCCGGCTTCTTTTTATGTGCAAATTTTATCCAGGAGCGTTTAAGCGCTCTTACATACGGGTGTTAACTCATCATCCTTGCTGGCACGAATCCAGGCATTCAGGTCTTTCAGGTCCTGAGGGCTCAGAGTACCGGCAGTCTGTTTTAGTCTGAGTGTGTTAATGATGAAATCATAGCGAGCATTCAGGTAATCACGCTGAGCGCTATAGAGGCTCTGTTGGGCATCCAGAACATCAACAATGTTGCGGGTTCCTACCTCATAACCACTTTCTGTTGCTTTTAATGCGCTGCTTGCAGACACAATGCCCTGACAACGTGCATCAACACGTTCTACATCAGCATTGACTGTATTGAACAGGTTACGGGTATTTGCACTGGTCTGGCGCAAAGTGTTGTCAAAGTCCATCTGGCTCTGTTCCAGTCTGTAGCCGGATTCCCGAACCCTGGAACTGGTCAGGCCACCACGGAAGATAGGCACACTCAGCTGCAGGCTGTAAGTGGTGCTATTGGTTTTACCATTGGAGGTATAACCATTGTTATAAGTACGCCCGGTGGTTGGATCAACATTATGACCATAGGTCGCAACAGCATTCAGGGTAGGTGCATGACCAGAACGGCTTACTTTTACTTGAGTTTCAGCAGCCTTCACACCTTTACGGGCAGCCTGCAGGGTCAGGTTCTGGGATACCGCGGTATTTACCCACTGTTCAATAACCAGAGGTGCCGGAGTGGCAACCGGCATGGTTTTATCAAGCTTAACCAGGTCAGCGATGTAAATGTTGGTCAAAGTGCGCAGGTTTTCAAGCGCTACTGAAACATCATTGTTTGCCTGTATACGAGCAACACGAGAAGAGTCGTAGGCAGCACGAGCTTCAAGAACATCAGTTTCCGCAATCAAACCAACCTCAAAACGCTGCTGGGTCTGTTCCAGCTGACGCTTTACAGCGCGCTCTTCAGCAAGGGCTGTAGACAAGGCATCTTCTGCACGCAGCACATTAAAGTAAGCTTCAGAAGTACGCATAATCAGGTTCTGTGTTTCAACAGCCAGACTCAGGCGAGCCTGTTCGGTCAGAGTACCCGTACGCTCAAAGTTGAACCAGGACTCAAGATTGAACAGGGGCTGAGTCAGAGTTGCGCTCCAGCTATGGCTGTTCCAATCGTTGGTACGATTACCGGCACCGGCTGGCAGAGTGTTGGCATCTAGCATTGAAGAGCGGTTAGAGTTCGTCTGCGCATTTAAGCCGATGTTAGGTAGCAGTGCCGCACGGCTTTGGGGTACAGCTTCTTCAGAAGCTTTCAGAGACGCCTGTGCCGCGGCCAGCTGGGTATCATTTTTCAGCGCCAGCTCATATACCTTCAGGAGATCTGCAGACTCCTGAGCTTGAAGAGTCCCACTCAGTGCCATAACCGCGGCACTGATTCCGACCAGCAATCGCTTGGATGCCATCATTCACAGTCCTGTATCTGGTAAAATCGCTTGCCGGGAAACTGCTTATATTCCCCACATTTCAGCGAGAAGGGTGCAGGAATTTTCCTGCAAATGGGCAAAAATAACATTAAGCCCTGAAAAACCAAACTGATATTTCTTACCAAATTGTACATATGGCTATTTTAAAAACATGAGAGCAATATAAGCTTCCAGTTATATTACAAACAGGGCTTGGGGAATTAACGACTCTATGCATTTGTACACAACCCGCAATAAAGATCTGTCGCGTTCACGCTACAGTGTGGATCTGGTTGGGTTGCAGACGGTTTGTGAAAGAAACTACCTGGGACTCAGCCAGATCACACCAAGTGGCGGTGCGGGTACAACTCTGACAGTCATGATCGAGGTGGGCGGCCATACCGCAGAAGCCAGCCTGAAGATTGTTGAACAAACTCGCTACACCACCCTTCTGGCTTTATCTGTGGTACAACCTCTACATTCCTGGCTGCCACTGCCCAGCCTCACTGTTCGCATGTACCACGATGTACGTATGGCAGAAGTTATGGCCGCAGGTTGTCATCGCGGATTGGATGCACGCTACAGCTACCCAAACCCCCACATGTATCAACCCGATGAAAAGCACCAGTTGAACAAACTTCTCTCTGAGTGGCTGCAACACTGTTTGTCTGCGGGTTACTCCAACGATCCCCTGCCAATTCTTCCCTGAGCAGCGATTAGCACTGCCAACATCTTAACAGAACAGACAAGAGCTCTGGAGTATGCCCTTACTGACAGTTATTATCTGTGCTCGGGATTTGCTCTTACTGATAAATATCAATAACACAGGCCGAATACCTTGTTGCAGCGTCCGGTAAACCTGATTCAGTTAAGTGACTGTCACTTGTTTGCAGACGAGTCCAGAGATCTTATTGGCATTCGAACCTGTCACTCGTTTGCCAATGTGGTTTCCATGATTAAAGATAGGGAGCCATCAATAGACCAGATCCTGGTCACTGGCGATATCTCACAGGATGACAGCCTCGAGTCTTACCAGTTCTGCCGGAAAGTCACTTCCACCCTGAAAGCTCCTTGCGCCTGGTTACGGGGCAATCATGACGAAATGGCTGTCATCAAAGAATCCGATAACAACTTTGCCAGCTTCTTTCCTGACCATATTCGCATTGGAAACTGGGTTGTGCTTATGCTGAATACCCAGACAGACGGCGCCGTTTACGGAACCCTTTCTTCGGCAGAGCTCGACAAATTTGAAAGTCAGCTGGTTGCGTTTCAGGGGCATCCCATTCTTGTAGCCATGCATCACCACCCAGTACCGGTTGGAAGCCGCTGGATTGATGAAATTGCCCTTCGCAACAGTGAGGCGGTGCTGACCTTACTGAAAGGTTACCCTCAGGTTCAGACCATTATTCACGGCCATACCCACCAGGAACGGGACATTGATCATCAGGGAGTACGCATACTGGGAATCCCTTCAACCTGTGTCCAGTTCAAGCCTGAAGCCGAAGGCTTTGCCACCGATGATCTGCAGCCAGGTTACCGGAAGCTGAGACTCTATCCCGATGGCCAGATTGAGACAGAAGTTTACAGATTACCGGCAGGAACCTGGATACCGGATAAATCCCAGCCAGGATATTGACGTTTTCCTGCGTTTAAAAACCGAGAGAAAACAGCACCTTAACTCTTATTCTGATTAGGTATACCTAAGCTGCCCTCGTCCGTACCACTGTTTTCTAAAGTTGAAGTTGAGACAGTAGTACAAAGGACCTGGACCATGCCTCGCGCAACCACAGACTCTGAGAGTCTCTCACCCGATGACGGCCTGCCCGAAAGATTGGAGTTACGCCGTAAAAAATCCAATCAACAAAGGTGCAAGCGAAAAAGAGCACGCAGTATTCGCAAGGGTATCGAAACCTACTTTGAGCGTAAAAACCTTAAGGACGCGATTGGTGACGATTATGATGAAGAAGACTTTGATGATTTCGAAGAAGATGACGACTGGTATCACTGATGCCAGTCATCTGCAAGCTTAGGTTCTGTTGACCTTAGGTTCTGTTGACATAGCTTTATCGAACCCAGCATTCGCAATGCGCTTTTACAGGTAGGCACAACACCGCCAGAATACCGGTTGCCTTTCAAGGGATGTAAAAGTGCTTGTGAATACCCTTCGGGTGACATCTAATCAATAGAGCTCAGAAAACGTTCAACGATACCGTTAAACAGGTCTGGTTTTTCTGCATGCAACCAATGCCCTGTACCGGTCATCACTTTGAGGCTTGCCTTAGGGTAGTGCTGATCAATAACAGGCTTGTGCTCTGCCAGTAAGTAATCTGATTCACTTCCTTTCACAAACAACACCGGATTAGCAAATGGGCTGCTGCCAAACGCCGGAGTCGCACGAATTGCCTCATAGTTCTCCAGCAATGCAGCAGCATTGATGCGCCAGACAAACCGCCCCTCTTTATCCCGCATAAGATTTTTAATCAGCAGCTGACGAACGCCTGATTCCTGAATATATGCAGCAAACTGTTTATCGGCATCAATCCTGGAGCAAGCTTTCTCTGGGTTGTAGTTCCGCAGAGCATTCAACACGTTGTCATGCCCAGGCAGATAGTCCACCGGAGCAATATCACCCACCACCAGTGCCGCAACCTTCTCCGGAGCAATGGCAGCCATTTGCATCGCCACCTTTCCTCCCATGGAGTGACCTAACACAACAGCTTTTTCGATACTCAGATGCTCCATCAGCCTGAACACATCTTCTGCCATTACGGGATAAGTCATAGACATATCATGAAAGGAACGACCATGATTTCTTAAATCAGCAGTAATCACCCAGCGGGTTTCAGCTACCCTGCGGGCTGTTGGCGAAAGGTTATCCATACTGCCAAACAGCCCATGAAGAATAATCACAGGGAACTTTGCCCCTTTACTGCCGTACTCGCGAAAGTTCAGCACACTCTGACCCGACATTTTCAAACCACTGTTATTTCTGTTCTGGCAACAATATCTGCTCTGCAACTATCCTGAAACCAGTTTTTCTGGCAACACCCTCTATTCTTACAACTCATGTCTTTAATACGAAAAATACCAATTAATAATTCGGGAGACTTTTCATGACCATCGGACCTGCTAACAGCACGCCCTCTGGCTCGGACAACGCATCTCCTTCCCTCTGGCAACGCTGGAACAACCTTCCTGTCTGGTCACAAATCATCGTGGGTATGACCCTTGGCCTGATTGTTGGTGCATGTCTTGGCCCTCAAGCCCAGCAGCTCAAACCTATAGGCACACTGTTTGTTAACGCTATAAAAATGCTGATTGTGCCGTTGGTGTTCTGCTCTCTGGTTGTAGGAGTTACATCAATGGAGAACACCACCAAGATGGGGCGCATAGGTTTGAAAACCATGGCCTTTTACATCCTGACAACAGCAATAGCGATAACCCTTGGTTTACTGTTCGGCTATATCATTGAACCTGGTGCCAACCTTAATCTAGTCGCGCAGCAACCAGCCGCCGCTCAGGAAACACCATCTCTGGTTAACACCATTATTGACCTTATTCCCCAGAATCCCGTTCAGTCCATGGCCAAGGGCGATATTCTGCAGATTATTATCTTTGCCCTTGCTTTGGGAATAGCTCTCACAGCAACAGGAGAAAAGGGCAAACCGGCCATCGCAGTATTCGCAGGTCTTGCAGAAGCCATGTATAAACTCACCGGAATAGTGATGAAGTTTGCCCCCTACGGAGTATTCGGGCTTATGGCCTGGCTGGCAGGAGCTTATGGGCTGGATGTTCTGTTACCGCTGCTTAAAGTGATTGTGGCGGTCTACATCGCCTGCCTGCTGCACCTGTACGGGTTCTACGCGATCTGTTTGAAATCTTTGGGGAAACTCAGTCCGGTTCGTTTTTTTAAAGTGGTTTTCGACGCTCAAATTATTGCCTTCACTACATCCAGCAGCGCAGGAACACTACCTGTGAGCTTACGGTGTTCGCAAAGGCTGGGAGCCCCTATGTCCACATCCAGCTTCATTCTTCCCCTTGGAGCCACCATTAATATGGATGGCACTGCTCTATATCAGGGCGTTACCGCGTTGTTCGTTGCTCAAGCTTATGGCGTGGACCTGGAGACAGCAGATTATCTCACCATTATTGCTACAGCCACTCTTGCCTCTATCGGCACAGCAGGTATCCCTGGCGGTGGACTGATCATGCTGACTCTGGTTCTTACAACAGTTGGCCTGCCTGTTGAAGGTGTTGCCCTGATTGCCGGTATAGACAGAATACTCGACATGGCTCGTACAACTGTAAATATCACTGGCGATATTATGGTGAATATTCTTGTGTCAAAAAGTGAGGGGGAGCTGGATCTTGACGTGTTTGAAGGTTCGAAGAAGGCTGACATAGCAGCCTAATTATTTTCCTCAACAAACTTAACTACGGCTCCTGTATTTTGGAGCCAATATCTTTTTCTAACTCCCAAAATTCTACGACTTTCTAACACCTAGCGGCTTTCAGCGCCACTGAGTCGTATGCTTAATTGAGAACGCCCCTAATTATCTTTATCCCCACCGAAAGGACGAATATCAAGGAGGTTCACAGTGCATACCAAATAAATATCTCTTTGATGACCGTGGTTCACCGCCTATCTACCTGAGAAAACAATATCGCTCAGTAACTTCAGACTTGTTTCTGATGGCCGATACCCACTTTTTGCAGGGTATTGATTCCATCAGGTTTTCTCTTCATGTTTCGCCGAATTTTATTTTCAGTAATCACACTGCTGCTTATTTTCAGTTTTCTGTTTCACCCGGATATCCTGACCATTATTGCGGGCATATCCATGTTCCTGTTCGGTATGCTCTGTCTGGAACAAGGCTTTCGCCAGGCCAGTGGTGGCCTGTTGTCATCAATTTTATCCAGAACTACTAAAAACCGCTGGAGCAGCTACCTTACGGGTACACTTTCTACCAGTATCCTGCAATCCAGTTCTCTGAGTTCAGTTATCACTGTTTCTTTTGTCAGCACAGGTTTGGTCAGTCTCAGCGCAGGTATTGCCCTTGTAGCTGGAGCCGGGCTGGGCTCAACCGTGGGAACCTGGTTGATGGCTGCATTTGGTATGAAAGTGGCAATCAGTCACTACGCCATGCCACTTTTGGTGATGGGAACCCTGCTGCAGCTACAAAACAACCATCGTTCAAAAGGTACTGGCTACGTTCTGTTGGGTATCGGCTTCCTCTTTCTTGGAATTCATTACATACGTGAAGGTATGGCGGATACCGGAGATCTCTCACTACTGACCACAAATTATGGTCTTCTGGGTGGAGTGATGATGGGCATGCTGCTTACTGTACTTATGCAGTCCAGCCATGCTCTGTTGGTTCTGGTTATTGCTGCCATGGCCAACGGTCTGATTAATTTCGAACAATCCCTGGCTCTCTGTATTGGCACAAATATTGGCACCACTGCGACCGCCGCTTTGGCCGCCATCAGTGCCAGCAGTAACGGTCGTCGACTTGCCTTGGGTAATGTTATTTTCAAACTGGCAGCCATGCTGGCGATTCTGCCTACATTGCCAATATGGCAAAGTATTTTGCTTCAGATTTCTAACATTATCGGAATCAGCGACTCACCTATGCTGCAGTTAGCGTTGTTCCACAGTCTGTTCAACATTGTTGGAGCAATGCTGGTTCTTCCTTTTCTCAGCCCGTTGGCACAGGTTCTTAGCCAACTTTTCAGAGATAACTCTGAAAATACTGATCTCGATATTCCCCTCCCCGGCAAAGAACCCGCCAAAGCAAAGTTACTGATTCCTGCCGCACTGGAACATCCTGACGCAGCTCTGATCGCACTTCAAAATGAAACCAGCCGACTTTATCGCCGTACGGTGGCACTCATTGGTTTCGGGCTTTATATCGGTGATGATCTTCTGCACCCGGATGATGAGGCCCCATTACCAGAATCTGTACCTCCCTGGCCCAACTGGCGGGTTGGAAAGCTCTACAAGCTTCAGGTGCGTGGCATTCATGATGATATCTGCCATTTTTGCGACCAGCTGGAACCTAAAGTTGGCCCTGACCAGAAAGCCAGCATTCTTGCAATAAGAACCGCCTGTGATAATTTTACTTCAGCTATCAAACACCTTCGTCTTTTACAGAAAAGCCTTCGCAAGCATATTCGAACCGATACACCGCCCGTGCGAAAACATTACTGGTTGCTGCGAAGCAGAATAGTCACAACTCTTCGCCGCATACGCTCACTGTCGTTGGAAAACAAAGAAGATATCGCTAAAGCTATCAGCGCCTTAAAGAAAGATATCTACCGACAGGATTTGTTAACTGGAGATTCTCTGGGAACGCTTCTCAAAGATGGGCAAACCAGTGCTTCACACACAACATCCATGATTAACGACAATGGAACAGCACATGACATCTGCAACAGCTTGATAGACGGCGCTGTCATTTTGATGCTGCAAGGTCAGGGGACAATTCTGCAACAAAACCAGGATTCAAAAGCAAACAAAACCATTACACCTATCTGGAGTACACGGCTCTAGATATTTACAGACAAACGCTGTAAAACCGCTTACATCAACAACAAACAGAGTGTCAGATATGTCTCGACTTCAAAAAGTAATCCAGTCTATTGATGCTCTCCACGCCCAAGACCCAAAGCAAGTCGACGGCAAGGCCGAAGAACTGATTTATGCAGAAAATTGCAGTCGCTGGCAGGAAACTTTATATCCCGAAGCTTCTGAGGAGCTGGTCATCGCAGTTCGCAGCCAGCATCTTTGCCGATGGGAAATTCCTCGCTCAGACTTTCCTATGGACAGAACCGGATACCTGAAATGGCGCACAGCCTTAGGCAAACTCCATGCGGATAAGGCTGTGCAGGTTATGACTGAACAGGGCTATAACTCTGATAGCTGTGATCGCACAGCAGCCATCATCCGCAAGCAAGGAATCAAAAGAAATGAAGAGGCGCAGGCACTGGAAGATTGCGCCTGTCTAGTGTTTATTGAAACAGGTTTCTTATCGTTTGCTGCCAAGCATTCCGAAGAAAAGATCATCAGTATTGTGCAGAAAACCTGGGCAAAGATGTCTGAAAGAGCCCAGCAGGCCGCTTTAAAGCTGACACTGCCAGAACAAGCACTGACTATGTTGCAAAAGGCATTGGCCTGACTGAGGAGCTGTTAATGCTGGCCAGCTGTGTAACACACTCAGTAATTGTTAGCCGTGCAACGTAGTTTATAGCCATAACCTTGCGGGCCAGTTGCAGCAGTGCCCGCAGTTCTTCTTTCCCCTCAGGACTATCTTCAACCCGGCAATATGCCACCGTTTGATCTGCAAAAGGCAAGCTTTGCTCTCGTTTGGTTCGCTGAGTCAATCTACCAGTAATTTCTTCAACTTCACTGGTCTGATTGGGAACAGGAGCTGACATGAAACGGCGAATATGAGTTCTGGTCTCCTTCTCATCTGTCCGATCAAAATAATCGACCATAAAACGAATCATAAATCCAATCGACCAAAGGTCATGGCTGGTCATGCAGATGTCTCTCTTTACATAATCGACTCCTGCAAAGGTTTCACAAAGCAGGTTTCGCTGACTCCACCAGAACGTCGAAATCTCTGGTGCACAATTACTGGATGCAGGTCTAGTATCCAAAGTCTGTCCTGCTTTTCTTGTCTGGCCCATATCGGTAATAGCCAGTTTCAAGCCATGTTTTTGGCTTTGAAACAGAATATTTTCTACCTTTATGTCACCGTGTACCCAACCATGCTCATGCATCCATGACAATCCGGCACAAACAGACTTCGACCACTGACATATCTCTTTAGCACTGTACGGATTGGCCTCCATATAGTCAGCCATATCTCCGTCGTACAGCGGCATCACTTCAACCAGTCCGTACTTTTCCGTACTGACCATACAGAACATGGATACAATATTTTCGTGAGCTACCATATTCGCATAGAGTTGACTGTCCCGCTCTAGCTCTTTGGCTACCCACTTACTATCTATAGAACCTATCATAGAACGGGGAATTCTTACGGCAAGAGCGGGTTCACAACAGTTCAGTTTGCAAACTCGAAAATTCAACCCCACTCCCTTATCCCCTTCCTGCTCAGGGGCAAGCTTGTCAATTTCAGTGCGCAGAAAAGTATGGTCACTTGTTCTCACCCAGGGAAAGCGACCAAAAGCTATTTGGCGTGGTGCAGTTTCGGATAGCGACGTCTGAACCTGATCGCTTTGTATCCCAGAGTCATCTATAGCACTGCCAAGAGCTGAGCTACTGCCAAGAGCTGTATTCATGATGTGTGATATTTTCCTTCTGAAAAAAGCTTAGACAGCAAAAGGCTTCAGAATTTGGTCACGATAGCTGACAAAACCGCAAGTCAATCCAACATAACGCTTGCCCCCAAAAGCAATAGATTCACCCAGAAAGAGTAAGGCACAATATTCGCGTTTGATTCCTGACTTTCAGCTCCTCATTTCATTTGAAACAACTCTTTCTTGTCTATACTCCCCCCGACTTTTGCGACGAGCATCAGGCAAAGAGAATGGAAAGAAGTACTAAAAGGATATTATCTCCAGCCATAGTAAGCGTGACCATCATCCTGCTTACCATGATGACTCTTATACTGGAGTCAGCCAATGTTTATGCTGGCAGAGGCGCGGATCTCCTGCCCTATGGCTCAGTCTGGGTAACAGAGAAAAATCTGAGAGAAAACGGCTTAATCTGTGGAAATCAGAAATGTGGTGCTGTCGCAAAAAAACTGAGAGACCTGTTCCAATGCCGTGGCTGTTTTGGCTATATCTGTAGAAAATGCTTGCAATTGGAGGAAAGAGAAAAAATAAACGAGGAGGCAACCTACACTGCCAAATGTTGCAATGGTAGGAGTCTCATCAGAAAAGCATCAATTGAAAACCTGATAGAAAGTACCAAAAATAAATCCGCAAACGACGAGCCAAGATTTTATGCTTATTGCAAGAATGGCACATGTACATGGCATTACAATCTTTTAGACGATGACTGGCAGCAAGTATGGGAAAATCATCAACAAACATGCCAACAAGCTCCAATAAGTGATTGTCATTTTTGTGGACAGCGTTACTATCAGCGCGATAAAGAAAACCATTTCGCAAATAAGTGTCCAAAGCGAAACGTAACGTGTCATATTTGTCAAGAAGTCTTACCTGTTGATGAATTCAATGAGAATCACACCATAAAGTGCAAAATAAATACTGCACGGCTCAAAGCCAGTTCTGTTTTCAGTTTCGACGAACACAGCGAGTTCTACCCCTTAGCATCAAGTATTATTCGTTCAGTAGAGACGACCGGAGAAGAGTTAATAAAAATAAAACAAGCCGTGCAACAATCCTGGGATACTCAGTATAGCCGCATACTTCAGACGTTTTCTGATCCCGACCTTATCAGCAGCCAAACCTTAGAGATTGGTGCGAGCGATATCGAGAATGACATTAAGCTTCATCAATCTTTTCTAGGAGTATCAGACACATTCACGCTTGACAGTTCTTCTGCAGAGGCCCAACAGCGGCTATTGGTCTCAGTCTATCCCGCTGATTTGACCCGTGCAGCTAATGCGACAACTTATAAAAATTTATATACCGCAGACGTATGGTTGCTGGACACATCAGGAAACTCTGATCAGTGGAGTGGCAAAATATCAGATGATATCACTGTTACTTTCATTCTTCCGTCCCGTGCAAACAACACGACTCATAAAAAGATACGAGTCACCCCAAGCCAATTCACCAAAAGTGTTCCTACAGCGAATACGCAAAAAATTCGCTCTGTGAATCCTTCATCGCACCCAACTTTCAAATTGGGAAACCTTCAGACTTCAGGAAGGTTAGAAGACATAACATATTGGCTGCATCATAGGACCCAAGGTAATGATCATTTTAAGGTTGCTATTTCGCCTCGCCATCCCATTCAAAAACGAAGAAGCATACGGCAGGATCTATCTCTTACAAAAATATTAGAAAAGATTGATAATAATTGCTTACACCTCAACGTACCAACACGGGTTTTTCAGCAACCGTCCTTGTCAGCTTCTGACAATTTGCTTTATGGATGCGAGTCTAAATCCGGTCTTTGGTTTAATGTAGAGGATGAACGCTGGTCTATTTTTGTAGGGTTCTTGAATGGACAGGCTACTCTAGCTTTAAAATTGGAATCGGACAGTTATAAGAAAAAATTGAAATCTATAGAGTTCTCTTTCATCCACCCAATAACCCATCAGTCATTGGTGTGGCCTGAATCTATGAGTATTATCGATTTACGAAGCAGGGAAAACTTCTCCACGGTGGTTAAAGATATGGGATATGCTCTACCATTTCCCGACGATTTATTTTTTCGAGCTGTTCAGGAAGGTTACGTACAAAATGATCGTATTCTGGTGGAAATGTCAGTGTCTCTTAAATCAAATACTATGGCCCTATCAATCGAAGAGGATACCGAGTCTACCGCCGCACAAAGTCACCACACTACCCATGAGAGACTAAAATTAGCCGAAACCCAAATTGCCACGATGACTGATCAATTAAAGAGTCTACAACTTGGCGAACGCTACTCCAAAGGTCTAACTGAAGGTCATATTACTGATCACAACTCTTATCTGGAATGGAAGGTGCCCTACCTACAAGGTTACAGCCCTCGATATCACTTTTTCAGTCCGACTTTCAAACATAATAATATTACTTATCAAATAGAAGTCACTCCCAATCCCCGTAGCCATAACAACTCAAAAGGTATCTTACGAGCCCATCCATCAGAAGATGGCTCTAATGTCCCATATTTCAGGCCTCTGAGCGCCCACAAGTTCCAGATTTTTAATCATGAAAATAACGGTTGGAGTACATGGGAATATAATTATGACCAGAATGCTGGCGGTCCTCTTACTCGCAACAAGAGGTGGGCGGAAATCAGATCAACAGGACTACATAATATTTTTACTGTCTCTCAGAAACACTTCCCACAACAGAAAGGGCTGCACGTGCACATTACTTTGTCTGGCAGAGCTGAGTCAAGATCATCTACTCAAAGACCCGCGGATGAACATACCCGCTTATTGAACAACTAATGAAATCAATAACCCCAAACAGCTCTATAGGAAAAGTGACTCGTTTTCACTGTTGTATATCTTTAGTCATCCTTAACTGTGTACAGATGTTAATACCAGAGGAGGGTAGCTCAACAAGGTCAACTGTCGAACCAAACGACCGACAGCATCACCTGTTCACAACAATAGATCAGATATCAACCCGCAAATCAGAACGCGGGCGTGAACAGCAGGACAGCACATATCCCTGCTCAATTTCCTGAGGAGTCAAAGTCATCTGGCTACCGCTTTCCACTTCACCATCAATGATCTTCACTTTGCAGGCACCGCATACACCAGCACGACAGGCGGCAACAACGGGTGCTTTCTGAGCCATCAGCGTATCAACCAGCAATTCATTTGGGTCAACCGTCACCACTACACCTGATTTATCAAGTGCAACTTCAAAACCCTCTCCAGAAACTTCTGGTACTTCACTACGATCTGCAATCTCCTTGATCATGGCATCGTTAAAGATTTCATGATGGAAGTTATCCATATTGAAACCAGCACTCTTAGCCATCTCACGCACGGCTTCAATGTAAACAGGAGACCCACAGATATAAAGCGTACGAGAGTGCAGATCGGGTACCAGCTGCTGTAGCTTTTCAAGATTCAACCAGCCATCACGGTCATCAAGAACGGTGCTGTGATTAAAGAAAGCATGCTGCTCATCCAGCATTTCCAACTCACGACGGTAAACAATATCTGCTTCACTGCGTGCGCTGTGGATAAAACGGATATCCGCGTCAGTACAGGTATCCAGCAACCAACGACTCATAGACATCACCGGAGTAATGCCACAGCTAGCGCTCATAAACAGCACGTTGGTCGCTGGCTTATCAATAATATTGAACACACCATCAGGGCCAGTAGCCTTGATCGTTGCTCCTGGTTTCAGGTGGTCAAACAACCAGCCAGACATACGGCCACCTTCCACACGTTGAATCGTCAGGTTCAGAGTGTAAGGGCGGGAAGGAGAAGAGCTGATGGTGTAAGAACGGTACACCATCTCACCATCCAACTCCTGCATCAGGGTAATAAACTGCCCAGGCTTGAAGTTAAAACGGGCTTTCTCCTTCATTTGAAAAACAAAGGTAGAGATATCCGCTGTTTCCCGAATCACCTGTTGGCAAATCAGTTCAACGGTTCCTTTTTCCCAGAGAGGAGCCTGCGCCCAGTCCAGAGATTCGTTATTAGTAGGTTCGGAAATCAGCATGGAATCATCTCAAAGGAGAAGAGAGCCCAATAACTTGGGCTCTCAAATCAATATCAGGCAGCGTTCAGGATTGCGTTTAAATCCTGCTCGACATTAGAAGTCAGCTTCAGGTCAAACTTATCCACCAGCACACCCAGCAGGTTATCTGTCAGGAACGCAGGGGCCGTTGGGCCAACGTGGATATTCTTGATGCCGAGGGACAACAGAGTCAGCAGGATAACAATCGCTTTCTGTTCAAACCAGGACAGAATCAGAGACAGTGGCAAATCATTTACGCCACACTCAAAAGTTTCAGCCAGAGCGAGAGCCAATTGAATAGCGGAGTAGGCATCGTTGCACTGACCAACGTCAAGCAGACGTGGAATGCCGTTAATATCGCCAAACTCAAGCTTGTTAAATTTGAACTTACCGCAAGCCAGAGTCAGGATCAGGCTGTCCTGAGGTACAGATTCTGCGAACTCTTTGTAGTAAGAACGCTCGGCCTTGTCACCGTCACAACCGCCGATCAGGAAGAAGTGCTTAATATCGCCAGCCTTTACACCCTCAACAACAGCAGGTGCAGCATTCATCAGAGCATTGCGGGCAAAGCCGGTCAGAATGTTGTGAGGAATTTCATCGTATTCAAAGCCTGGCATTTCCAGAGCTTTTTCGATAACGGCAGAGAAGTCTTCACCTTCAATGTGGTTCACACCAGGCCAGCCAACAATGTTACGGGTGTAAATACGATCTGCGTAATTACCAACATTCGGGTCGATGATGCAGTTGGAGGTCATCACGATTGGACCTGGGAACTCAGCAAATTCGTGTTGCTGGTTCTGCCATGCACTGCCGTAGTTACCAACCAGGTGCTTGTATTTCTTCAGCTCTGGGTAACCGTGAGCAGGCAGCATTTCACCGTTAGTGTAAACGTTGATGCCTTTACCTTCGGTTTGCTTCAGGATCTCTTCCAGATCGATCAGATCGTGGCCGGAAACAACAATGCACTTACCCTTCACAGGCTTCACATTCACCTGAGTAGGCTCTGGGTGACCAAAGGCATCGGTCTCGCCCTTGTCCAGCATTTCCATAACGCCGTAGTTCATTTGGCCAATCGCCATCGCGCACTCCAGCAGAGCACCGATATCCGCTGAATCTGTGGCCAGCCAGGACATATGCTTGTGGAACTGTGCGTAAATTTCTTCGCTTTGCTGGTTCAGAACACGGGCGTGCTCCATATAAGCAGCTGCACCTTTCAGGCCGTACAAACACAACAGACGCAAGCCAACAATATCTTCACCCACTTCTGCCAGACCACGGTTAGGTACCATTTCAGGAGCCTGTAGCAGCATACCGGCCATATCTTCAGCCAGTTCAAATTTTGCTGCGCCTGTTGCATCAGAGAGGTCAGCACCTTTTTCTGCACAAGCATTTTTCAGCAGGTCGCGGGCGGCGTTAGCTTCGCGAATAAAAGTAATGATGCGATCGTTATCGAAGTTAACGTTGGTCAGGGTTGCGAAAAAGGCACGCGGAACAAAAGCGTCCACGTCAGCATTTACAACACCGAATTCACGCGCTCGCTGTGCATACCAGGATACACCTTGCAGCATGTAGATCAGCACGTCCTGCAGATCAGATGTTTCAGATGTTTTGCCACACATGCCCTGGGCATAGGAACAGCCGTTGCCGGCAGGAGTTCGAATTGTCTGTTCACACTGTACGCAGAACATGTAGAGACCTCATCAGAATGCAGATAACTTATTTGAAAATCTAAAGATTCATTTTTTTTGCATCTTTAGGATTACACCAAAACGACAACTGACGAATACGTAAAAACCACCACTGGTCGAAAAATCCTCAACTCTTTAAGATTCACTTGATTTGAATCAATAGGTGCACGACACCATGCAACTAACCCGCTATACCGATTACGCATTGCGTACCCTGATTCAGGCAGCCCTTCTGCCAGAAGGTGAGCGCTTATCTGTTGCAGAAGTAACCGCCACCTACGACATATCCCGCAGCCACGTAATGAAGATTGTTCAGCGACTCGGACAACTGGGTTACCTGAGAAACATTCGAGGAAAAGGCGGTGGTATTGAGCTGGGCATGAATCCGGATGAGATCAATATCGGCAAGGTTGTTATGGATATGGAACCCAACCTGCAGGTCATCGACTGCAACAGCCCCTATTGCCGATTGCAGCCAGCCTGTCGATTAAAAGGTGTGCTGATAGAAGCGATGAATGCTTTTGTGGCTGTACTTGAGAGCTACACACTGGCAGATCTTCTGGAAAACAAAGATGAACTGGTTCAACTGCTAACGTTTCGGGAAGCATCCTGACCCGCCAGCAGCACGGGTCTTCAATGATCAGGTAACATCTGAGTCATCAATATCGAACACCGCCTTGCCAGAAGGTTTCTCCTTCTCTGGCTCTTCCTCAAGGCTGAAACTGAATCCACCAGAATCTGAAGTTCCGATATCGTCCTGAGTCAACTTCATACGCAGACGCAGGTTATTTGGGGCATCAGCATTCTTGATCGCCTCATCAAAATCGATTCGCCCTTCCCTATAAAGGTGGTACAAAGCACTGTCGAAAGTGCGCATACCCACTCCTTCCGACTTTTCCATAATGCCTTTGATTTCCTCAAACTCTTCCTTAAGGATTTTTTCCTTAATGGTCTCTGTACCCAGAAGAATTTCAACGGCAGCTGCACGCTTACCGTCAGTGGTTTTAACCAAACGCTGAGAAACAAAAGCCCGCAGATTCATCGCCAGATCCATAACCAACTGTGGCCGACGTTCTTCCGGAAAAAAGTTGAGAATACGATCAATCGCCTGGTTAGCATTGTTGGCATGCAATGTAGAGATCGCCAAATGACCGGTTTCGGCAAAGGCCAGAGCATGTTCCATAGTTTCCCGGTCACGGATTTCACCGATCAAAATAACATCTGGCGCCTGCCGAAGAGTTTGTTTCAAAGCAGCACTATAACTACGAGTATCCACTCCGACTTCACGCTGGTTTACAATGGATTTCTTGTGTTTGTGCACATACTCGATAGGATCTTCGATAGTGATGATATGACCACCGGATGTAGCATTTCGATGATCTATTAGTGCCGCCAGTGAGGTGGATTTACCTGAACCCGTTCCCCCTACGAACAGAATCAATCCCCGCTTGGTGTTAATAATGTCTTTCAGCTGGGGGGGAAGTTTCAGATCATCAAAATTTGGAATTTCCGCTTTGATGTTTCGAGCAACGATAGACAGCTCATTACGCTGGGAGAAAATATTAATCCGAAAACGGCCGACCTTTGGAATAGACATAGCCAGATTCATTTCCAGCTCTTCTTCAAACTCTGCCCTCTGTTCCTTATCCATAACCCCATAGGCCATATCCCGTACGGCACCAGGTGCCAAAGGTTCTTTGGATAAAGGTTTTAAAACGCCCTGAAACTTGGCACAGGGAGGAGCTCCAGTGCTCAGATAAAGGTCAGAACCATCATATTTCGCGAGGGCAATCAGGTAAGACTTTATTTTCTCAAGACTCATTATTATTGGTTTTCTTTAACAGCAGAAAAAGAAAGGATGTTATCGCTGAAGCCAGAAGGAAAACACAGCCAGAAGTGTGACAGAACTCACATTTCCATGAGAGCTATAGCAACAGGCTACAGCTCTCTTTTCATAACGAGTTTTTTCTTATGCCTTTTCCGGCATTCTTCCCAAATAACCTTGTATCATGCCATTAAGCCTGTCTTTCTCTGCACCGGAGATAAAGCTAGCTTCAATAGCATTCAGGGTAAATTGAGCAACTTCCTGTTCACTCATGGGGTGCGCTTCAGCCACTGCATTAAAGTTATCGTTCATATAGCCGCCGAAATATGGGTCATCAGAATTAATGGTGACACATAAACCTTTACGCAAACCTTCACGCAGCAGGCCAACAATATTGTACTGATCCATTGTTTCAAACACTTTCAAACTGCTTCACTCTTAGCAACCAGAATTTTGCGGACTCTGCTAGAGATCCTCAGACCTTATCACTGAGGTTATACGACGAGAACTTCATTATATTCCCGCCTGTTTATAAGCCTCAGTCTTGCTTACGCTGATCAACCTTGTGATGGTAGTCCCAATCCAGATTGCCAAGGTGTTCCCCTTTACCACAAGCTTTCAGAAAAAGGGCAAAGTTCTGCAAGCCGTGATGAGCAAAACTGTCGAGATCATTGTATCCAGATCTTGTTTGAGCAAACCTGCACGCCTCTTCTCTGGCTTCTTTGTAAGTAGCACCTTCACTCATTTTAATAGCAGCAGAAAGCATCCCTGTTCTGTCTATGCCATGAGCGCAGTGCAGCAAACTCACTCTTAGTTTACCGTCTGACCTTGGCCTTGATTGCTTCTGGAGAAGTTTATCAACCAATCCTGAAAAATGAGTCCAGGTCAGGTAGTACGGAACATTCTTTTGATACCAATCCTGCACAGCTTTGGGAAGACAACATATCGGCCCCATCACAGTCCCGCTAATAGGCGAAGGGTTAAAGCTTATGGATACGTTTTTCTTTTGAAGAGCCGCTACTTCACTTTCTAATCGTTCCCACTCTTCGTGCTCACACACTCGATTCTGTAGGGTATACAGATCCAGATGAATACTATCGATAGTCAGCTTATCTGCTCCGGTGCGTCCAAGCTTTGTATTCAGTTCTTCCAGAATATTGTCAATTGCTAAAGAACCACTTTCATCAAACGGCAGACTGCTTCTGACAATGACATTTCCCGTTTCTTTATTTGTACTGACTATATCGAAACGCTGAGGAATGAATCCATGAGGCTCCAGCCTCCAAAGAGCAGTTGTTATCTGACGCCATAAACTGACAGGTTTACCAAACAGTAATGGGCGTTTATTGCAGCAGTCGACAAAAGGCGTTGCCAAGCGGCAAGGGAGCCAGAGAGAGTAGGTCAGACAGGTAGAAATAGCGCGCTTTGCAAAACCCACAGACACATCGGACAACACTCCAAGTAATAAAGACATTTCACCGGGAACAGCTGTAACGGAAGTGCGCCCCCAAGAGCCTGGTACTTTTAGGCCTTCAGAATCAGATTTTTCTAAAGGATCAGATTTCCAAGACGTTTTTGTTAAGGGTCGTATTTCCATAGTCTGAACTCAGTAGATCTGTAAAAAGTCTCTACTTAAGACAGCGCTCTAAAACAAAGTTCACCAACAGGAAGGTTAGGACATTGGCCACCGGTGAACCAGGGGGCGTTCTCAATCAGCTAACAGGCTGGGGAAAGCAGGGGAGAAGGATATAACTATGATCAGGATTCTACCGACCTGTGCGTTTATCGCTCCCTGTATTTTTCCACTGCTTAAAGAGTGCTGCGGGCACCCTCTTTAATTAGAAAAGCACCCGCACAATAACTAAATCCGTTAAACCGCAACCGGCGCTTTGATATGGGCGTGAGCCTGGTAACCCACCAGCTCAAAGTCATCAAAAGTGAAATCAAACAGATCTTTAATAGCCGGGTTCAGTTTCATCTCAGGTAAAGGCAAAGGTTTGCGGGAAAGCTGCTCTTCCACCTGTTCCATATGATTGGAGTAAAGGTGCGCATCACCAAAGGTGTGCACAAAATCTCCCAGTTCCAGATCACAGACCTGAGCAATCATCATGGTGAGCAATGCGTAGCTGGCAATATTAAACGGAACACCCAGGAAAATATCCGCACTGCGCTGATACAGCTGGCAGGAAAGCTTCCCATCCAATACATAGAACTGGAACAGACAGTGGCAAGGTGGTAGAGCTTGTCGGTTCTGTGCTGCGTTCTCTCTCGGACTAATGGAAACATCCGGCAATACGGTTGGGTTCCAGGCAGACACAACCAGACGGCGTGAGTTAGGATTGGTTTGAATCTCGTTAATCAGGTCAGTAATCTGGTCTACAACTTCGCCATTCGGCCCTTCCCAGCTGCGCCACTGTTTGCCATACACCGGACCAAGCTCACCTTCTTCAGTCGCCCATTCATCCCAGATAGAAACGCCATTTTCCTTCAAGTAGCCAATATTGGTTTCACCTTTCAAAAACCACAGTAATTCATGAAGGATAGAGCGCAGGTGACATTTCTTAGTCGTCACCAATGGGAAACCTTTCGCCAAATCAAAGCGCATCTGGTAACCAAACACACTGTAGGTGCCGGTTCCGGTACGATCACCTTTGAAAACGCCAGTCTCTTTCACGTGGCGCATCAGATCCAGATACTGTTTCATGCTCTTATCCTTTTTTGCGAGCTTGCTTAGCTATCTTTTCAGTCTGCTTTTTTTGAGAGGCAGCCGCCTGCAGCCAGGCACGATCATCACTGTTCATACCGTCCACCAGAGGTTTTTTCTGGTAGGCGTAAACCATAAATCCGATACCAATAATCACCATTGGCAAACTTAAAATCTGCCCCATGGTGAGCCAGTCCCAGGCCAGATAGCCGAGCTGGGGATCAGGCTGGCGGAAGAACTCGGCAATGATTCGGCCACTGCCATAAAGAATCAGAAACAGGCCGGACACCGCCATTCTTGGGCGAGTTTTCGAGGAGAACCACCAGAGAATGGAGAAGATCACCACACCTTCAATAAAGAACTGATACAACTGAGAAGGGTGGCGGGTAATCTGTGTCGGGTCGGTTGGAAAGATCATTGCCCAGGGCACATCGCTGGCGCGGCCCCAAAGTTCGCCACCAACAAAGTTACCTATGCGCCCAGCCCCCAGACCAAAGGGAACAAGAGGAGCAATAAAATCGGTGGTCTGGAAAAAGGATTTCCCAATCTTCCGACAATAAAGATACATCGCCACAAATACGCCCAACATTCCGCCATGGAAGGACATTCCTCCCTGATCGATACGGAACAGCCAGAGCGGGTTTTGCAGGAAATAATCGAAGTTGTAAAACAGCACATAGCCAAAGCGACCACCAAGAACTACGCCTATGGCGCCATAAAAAATCAGGTCAGAAAGCTGATCCTGGTTCCATAATCCGCCGGACTTTTTGCAACGTTGGCTTCCTAGAAACCATGCACCTGAAAATGCCAGAAGATACATCAGGCCATACCAGTGAACCTTCAACGGCCCCAATTCCAGAGCAATTGGATTGATATCGGGATACGAAATCACACCCTGTCCTCAACTTCCTAAAATAAATTTCAGCCCGACAACAAACAACAAACAGGCAAACAAACGGCGTAAAACTTTTGCCGGCAATTGATGCGCCAGCTTGGCGCCCAAACGGGCAAAGGGAACACTCATCAGTACTATACCGGCAAACGCTGGCCAGTACACAAGTCCAGTACTCAGCTCGGGCAGGCCTTCAATATTGTCTCCCAATACAATATTGGCCACTGCTCCCATAACAGCAATTGGAACACCACAAGCGGCCGACGTGCCCACGGCCCATTTCATCCCCATGCCAAACCGGGTGAGAAAAGGAACAGTTAATGAACCACCACCGATACCAAAAATGGCAGAGATCAGTCCAATCATTGTACCGCCGGTAAGCATCAGCGGTGGTGCAGGCAAAGCTCCCTGCCCGCCTTTATCTTCTTTCTTGCTGAGCAACAAACGGAAACCAATAAGAATTGCGCCTATACCGATTATCAACTGCAATGACGCGCTGCTTAACTGAACAGCAATGGCAACGCCTAACCAGGCACCCAGCATAATTCCCGGAGCCAGCAGCTTTACCCCAGGCCAGAACACATTGCCACTTTTGTTATGACTGAACGTAGAGCTGAGTGAAGTAGGAATAATGGTTGCCAAGGAGGTTCCTACTGCAAGGTGAGTTATATACTCTGGAGAAAGACCAAGCAGAGTAAACGCAAAAACAAGTGCCGGAACTATAATCAGTCCACCACCAACACCAAACAACCCTGCCAATGTGCCTGCCGCAGCCCCGGTAACCAGATACCCTAAAAATTCCACGTTAAATAATCCGTCGCTCTTTTATGAAATCGCTCTATGAAGCCTTGAAGATGCCCCATGAAGTCATCGCACCTGAATCCCTTGTCGTGTAGTGTACGTAGATGAAAGTACACCGATAAGAAGCAGATAAGCCATGTGCCTGATAGCCCTTAACTGGGATCCAGACAGTGATCATCCTCTGATCATGTTGTCCAACCGCGATGAATTCTACCAGCGACCTACCCGGAAGGCTCACTTCTGGGACAAACATCCCGATATTTTTGGTGGTCTTGATCTCAGGGCCGGAGGAACATGGTTGGCTGTTAGCACCAAAGGTCGTTTGGCTGCCATAACCAACTTCAGGGAGCTGGACACCAGTGGTGAACGTTCTCGGGGAGAACTGACCAGCGGTTTTTTAAACACAGACGTGACAGCGGAAGTGTTTTTAAAACAGGTACATACTCGGAATAAGCAGTATGCCGGGTTCAATTTGCTGCTAGGGGACAACACCGGTTTGTGGTACTACTCCAACCGGGAAAATATTATTCGCCAACTTAAACCTGGGTTATATGGATTGAGTAATGGTTTGCTGAATACGCCCTGGCCGAAAGTGCGCCGCCTGAAAAAACACTTAAAGCAGGCGATCTCCAACCACGAAATCAACCCAAAGCATTTGATCAAATTATTGCACGATGAACATCGTCCTCCTGATGACCAGATTCCAGATACCGGAGTCGACCCAATCTGGGAACGCATGTTATCGCCATGTTTTATTCATTCTCCCGCTTATGGAACCCGCAACAGTGTTGCCCTGATTCTTAAGCGGGATGGCAGCATAAACTGGCACGAGCAACAATACGATGTGGAAGGTGAACTGGAACAGGCTTTTCATGAAAGGTTATCTATGCCTGAACGCTGGCTAACCAATACTAAAACTGTTTTATCCTGACAGGTTTTCATGTTTTATAAGTGTTGGGTTATGCCACTTTGCGGCTAACCCAATTTACAGTTCAAGCTCGCCCTGCCTGACTTTCTTGGCAACAACCTGCTTCTGTTCAACTCTTTCCTCTTGTGCTTCTTCTGACTCCTGAGTATCGCTAAGGATCATATCCGAGGCCTTCTCACCAATGGCGATTGCCGGAGCATTGGTATTACCACTGATCAGGTCCGGCAAAATAGAGATATCCACAACCCGCAGATTTTCCATGCCATGGACCCTTAATCGGTAATCAACCACAGCCTCTTCATCTTCACCCATTTTGCAGGTACAGGCAGGGTGATACACATGGCCACCCCTTTCACGAATAAATTCAGCCAGTTCTTCATCACTTTGAGCCTGACTTCCGGGAAAGACTTCTTCCCCCTTGAACTCTTCAAAAGCTGGAGCAGCAAAAACTTCCCGCATCATCCGAAGACCTTTGATCATCAACGCCACATCATCAGGATGAGACATCATATTGAACTGAAGCTTTGGCTTATCTTTCGGGTCAGAACTATTGAGGGTTAATGTGCCACGGCTCTTTGGCCTAAGCAGATTAATATGAACCGAATAGCCCCACCCCATCATTAACCGAAAGTTACGGCCATGATCATCAAATAGCGCTGGAATACACTGCACCTGCAGATCAGGGCGATCTAATGACGGGTCGGACTTCATAAACCCACCAGCTTCTACTGGCGGCATACTCAGTAACCCCTTGCGATTGCGCCAGTATTTCCAGAACTCTCCTCCCTGAGTCATCAATTGCAGAGGATTTAACGAAACACTGTCATGCTTTTTTCTGCGCTGAACCAGAACAGCATCAGCATGTTCCTGCAGATTCTTGCCAACACCTGTTAATGGATGAACAACAGAAATACCGTGCTTACCAAGTTCGTCAGGATCACCAACACCGGAAAGCATCAACAGTTGTGGACTTTGCACCGCACCTGCACACAACAGAACCTCCCGCCGGGCTTCTACTGCCTGGATTTTTCCCTGATGCTCATACTCGGCACCTACAGCGCGCTTACCTTCAAACAGAATCCGGGTGACATAAGCCTGTGAAATAATGGTGAGATTGTCTCGACCTTCAATCGGGAACAGATAAGCCTTAGCAGCGCTGCAGCGTTCACCATTTTTCATAGTGAGCTGATACCAGCCCATACCGTTTTGGTCAGAGCCATTAAAATCCGGGTTATAGGTATGGCCGACCTCCACGGTCGCCATAACAAAACGTTCTGCCACGGGGTGGCGATAAGGAGCATCACAAACGTTCAAAGGCCCACCAACTCCATGGCGTTCGCTCTCTCCACGTTCCTGATGCATGCTGCGTTTGAAATAAGGTAACAGATCGTCGAACGTCCATTCCGGGTTGCCAGAGGGCGTCCAATTTTCATAATCGTCTTTATGGCCGCGAATATACAGCATGGCATTAATGGCGCTGCTACCGCCCAAGGCCTTGCCCCTGGGGCAATAGTGAGTGCGATTATTCTGGAAAGGCTCCGGCCCTCCCTGAAACTGCCAGTTATAGCGACTGGTATTCATCAGACCCAAAATACCCATGGGGGTATCGACGAGTGCGGACTTGCCATCGCGACCGGCTTCCAGAAGGCAAACACTGTATTGACCATTGGCAGAGAGCCTGTTGGCCAGAACACAACCAGCGGAGCCGCCACCAATAATCACGAAATCGTATGAGGACATAGTTTTATTCTTGCTGTTATTTCATCCCGTGACCATCGATCATAGCCCAGAGAACACTGCAGCGTAAGAACTAAGCAGGGGAACATAAGCTTAAATAAAAGCCAAATTCACCGCTTCCCCACCGCTTTTATGGGCCATTCTGGCAATATCTCTCCATAAACTGGCATTAACCTTAAAACGAATACAGTTTCCAAACAGTTCAGGGACTGTATTCAACCTGCCGATAAGGGCTTCCTGATTTTCCCATATGTCTCAAATGTTGATAATGTCCGCGCAATGCATGCCATAACGTGGGGTAAACCCGGTGCTGATAGTTATTCTGTTGGCATACCTGACGCACAATACGGTAAAGCTCAGGATAATGAGCATGGCTAATTCGGGGAAATAGATGATGCTCTGTCTGAAAATTCAAACCGCCCAAACACCAAGTCAGGAACCAGCTGCCGGGAGCAAAATCTACAGTTGTTTTTAACTGGTGCAGCGCCCACTCTTCTTTCAGCTGGCCATCTTTACCAAGCTCGGGAAACTCTGCCTTATCCACAACATGCGCAAGCTGAAATACGACGGTAAACACCGTACTCATCACAGCATGCATGATCAGAAAACCAATCAGGGCTGATTCCCAACCAAGCAACCAAACTGGAATTACAACATACATAGCGATATAGCCAACCTTACTGCACCAGAATAGTAAGGACTCATTTTTCCCGTATGGCTGGGAATAATCACGTTCAGCTATTTTCTCACTGAAGTATGCCTTGTAATCCAGAAAGAAAAACCAGATCAGGCTGACTGTCGGATACATCAACCAGACATAGATATGTTGAAACCGATGGAACCAGCTGCGCTTCTGATGAGGGCTCATACGCAGCATGCCAAAGGATTCAATATCTTCATCAATTCCTTTGATATTGGTGAAAGAGTGATGGCTTAGATTGTGTTTCTGGCGCCAATAATATGCGTGTGAACCAATAAGATTAAATGTTCTGGCGGCAAGAAGGTTGAGGTTTTTATTGGGCGTTAAGCTGTCGTGCCCACCGTCATGCATGATATTGAAGCCCACCAAACAAGTGGTTAATCCATGAAAGAACCACACAGCCCATCCCCATGGAGAAGGAAGACTTAAAAACAAAACATAACTGCTCACATGCAAAGCGAGAATGGTAAAAACTTTTTGGTAAAGATCTGATGTGCCAGTTTTGGCTAAGCCATTGTCCGTGAAATAGCTATTCACAGCCTTGGAAAGCGTATTGTAGGCAGGGCGTGTAGAAGACATAAAACGGCTTTTCTTTTTTACACCCGATAGTAATGTGCTTAACCCCAAAAAGCATTGCTCTTTTGACTATAAATTGCTCTTTTGACTATAAATTGCGGAAACTTGGTCAGTCTTGATCGGTCAATGCTGAGTTCGATGCCTAATTGAGCCCCAGGGACGGAGTGAGAGTATTTTCTGAAGATGCCATCACTGACTTGTCCTTGATAAAGGTTTCCAGAGAAACTCGCCCTTCACTTTTCTTATTTTCCAAAACATGCACAGACAATAATTCTTTCGCTGGTTTTAGTACTTCGGGTGAAACACTGGCTGGTGAATGAATGACCCCACGGGAGCGTTCCACCGTTTTACCGAAGCACTCCACTCTTGACCCCGCTATGTCTTTTTTCTGGAGTGAGAGGTGCCGGGCTATCTCTTCTGTTCTGGAATTTTTCGGAACTGCAAATACCATCTCTTTCACCTGCTCTGGATAGAAGCGAGGTGCATCTTGACAAGAAGATTTTGAGTTTGCTTATATCTGATTGGTGGTAGTACTGTGCATATCAATGATGAAATTGCCATCAGTGCTGAGTTCAGGCTTCGGATTAGCGATGATTGTTTTTACCGACATAAACATTCTTCCAGACTTGTATCAAAGAAGCCACAGAATCAATTTAGATAATTGAGTAAGAAACGTCAGTTCAGATCAGCACGATTCCCAAGAACCTTATCGAGCCCGCGATGGCGCAGAGCCAGTTCCACAGCACTGCGAATAACCCGTGGGTTATCCATATTCATCACTTCTGCGAGTAACTCTTTGGCTTGCTCAAGAGGCATATTACGTAACGCCCACTTAACCCGAGGTAAGTTGGTGGCATTCATGGAAAGCACATCAAAGCCCATAGCCATTAACAAAACAGCAGCCGCTGGGTCGCCAGCCATTTCACCACAAATAGAAACGGGCTTTCCTTCCTCATGGGCATCCTTAACCACTTTCTGCAAAGCATGCAAAACTGCCGGATGGAAGCTGTGGTATAAGTCAGCAACCCTTGGATTATTACGATCAACAGCAAGAATATACTGGGTCAGATCATTACTACCGATAGATAAGAAGTCTACTCTGCGAGCAAAGTCGGCCACCTGATAAACAGCTGCTGGTACTTCAATCATTACGCCAACAGGTGGCAGCTGAATCTCCAGACCTTCAGCGAGAACTTCATGGTAAGCCCGGTGAATAAGGTATAAAGATTCTTCCACTTCCGGTACGCCAGAAATCATCGGTAGCATTATGCGAAGATTATCCAGCCCAACGCTCGCTTTGAGCATTGCGCGAACCTGTACCAGAAAAATTTCAGGGTGATCTAACGTTACCCGAATCCCCCGCCAACCAAGAAACGGATTCTCTTCTTTGATAGGAAAATAACTCAGGGATTTATCACCACCGATATCCAGCGTACGGATAGTCACTGGTCGAGGATGGAAAATTCTTAACTGTTCCCGATAAATCTCTTCCTGCTCTTTTTCACTGGGGAACCGTTCCCGAATCATAAAGGGAACTTCTGTCCGGTATAAGCCAACCCCCTCAGCTCCCTGACCCAAGGAACGTACCGTATCGGTCATCAACCCAGTATTCACCCACAACGGTAAACGGTAGTTGTCAGGGGTTATACAAGGTACATCTTTCAGGGATTCCAAGCCTTCAACAAAGGCCTTTTCCTCATGCACCAGATTACGATACTGAGTCAGCAACTCCGGTGAAGGTGATACATAAACACGCCCCAGGTTGCCATCAACGATCAACTCTCGACTGTTCATTCGTTCCCAAGGCAAATCGACCGCACCCATAATGGTCGGAACCCCCATAGCCCGAGCCAAAATCGCAACATGGGAATTTCCAGAGCCTTGCACAGAAACCAAGCCAGCCAGTTTATCCCGGGGAATCTCCCCAAGCATTCCTGGTGTCAATTCTTCACTGATAACAATGGCCTGCTCCGGCCAGACAACTTCATCCTGCTGATGTTGTTGCAGAACAGAAAGAACCCGGCGACCAAGGTCACGGATATCCACAGCCCGCTCGCGCAGATAAGGGTCTTCCATCAATTCAAAGTGGCGTACATGTTCTTCTATAACCTGCTTGAGCGCTCCCTGTGCCCACTGCCCTTTATTAATGACGGCGGCTATCTCAGCCCCCAGGGCATTGTCATCAAGCATGCGGAGATACACATCAAACAATGCCTGCTCTTCAGCAGGCACTTGGTCGGCCAGTTTGTCAGCCGTTGATTTCATCTGTTCCCGAACACTAATCAGAGCGTCAAAGAAGGCCTGATTCTCACCTTCAATATCATCGGTGTCTTTATCTGGAACAGCACTAAGGTCGGCTGGTGGGGCAAGTACCACTGCAGAGCCAATGGCTATTCCCGGAGACCCGGCAACCCCGACAAAACGAGACTGCCGGGGACGTTCATGAACAGATTCGGGAAAGTGCAGAGAGCCTGTGGCCTCTGCATGGGCGATCACACCGGCCAGCTGGGCTGACATTGTGACCAGAAAAGATTCTTCGCTTTCATCAAAGCGACGTTTCGCATTCTGCTGAACAACCAGAACCCCGAGCAGATTGCGTTGATGAATTATGGGAACACCGAGGAAGGAGCGAAAACGCTCCTCCCCGGTTTCTTTGAGATAACGGAACTTGGGATGCGAAGCAGCATCTTCCAGGTTGATGGGCTCCTCTCGAAGGCCAACCTGCCCCACAAGACCTTCGGAGCGGGATAAAGTCACCCGACCAACAGCCTTGCGATTCAAGCCTTCAGAAGCCATCAGGGTATAGCGACTGGTGTCTTCATCGTAGAGATAAACGGAGCACACTTCTGTGCACATAGTCATGCGAACACTGCGAACAATCACGTCCAGCGCTGCCTGAAGATCTCTGGCAGCACCTACTTCCTGGACGATTCTTCGCAGTGTGCTCAACATGCTCAGCTCTATCCCCTTTGTATTCTTCCCACATGCAAAGCAGTACTTTCGCACTGTTTACTGCTTGTTATGATGAACCCAAAACCTGCAACAGCCTTGGCGCCAGCTCTTTCATGGCTCTGCGGTAAACATCCCGTTTGAACGTTACCACCTGACCAACCGGATACCAGTAGCTGACCCATCGCCAACCATCAAACTCCGGCGAATCCGAAAGGTTCACCTGTACCCGCTCATCGGCACTGGTCAGTTGCAGCAAAAACCACTTCTGCTTCTGCCCAACACACAATGGCCGACTGTCTCTTCTCACCAGTCGGCGCGGAAGCCTGTAGCGCAACCAACCCCGGGTGCAGGCAAGTATCCTGACGTCATCCGGTTCCAGTCCCACTTCTTCATAAAGCTCCCGGTACATGGCTTCTTCCGGTGTTTCATCACCGTTTATACCACCCTGGGGAAACTGCCACGCATCCTGTCCGATTCGCTTGGCCCAAAGCACCTGTCCGCACGCATTCGTGAGGATGATGCCGACATTAGGCCGGAACCCATCAGAATCAATCACGAGGCTATCCTGGCAAAGTCTATTACCCGCATTGTTCCATAAGGGTGATGGTTCGGCAAACCACTAATACTTATTCGGCATTAAATTTGCAAAAGCATTAAATTTGCAAAAGCACAAAATCTGCAAAAACACGTATGACATTCCTGCCTTTAAAACCTGAGAAGGACAAATATAGTCATAAACGGAATATGGCTCATGGCCTTTGAGGTGGTTATGATTGCCGTTCACAGACTATTGCGTTGAGGTTATCCGGTGACCGTAGCTATCTTTGATCTTGACCACACCCTTATTGATACTGACAGTGATCATGCCTGGGGCGAGTTTCTGGTACAAAAGAAAGTGGTTGATCCAATCTCCTTCAAAGAGGCCAACGATTATTTTTATGAACAGTACTGCCGAGGTGAACTCAACCTCGAAGAGTATCTTGCCTTCAGCCTCAAACCACTAGCCGATAACGACGCAGAAACCATGCACAAACTACGGGAAGAGTTTGTCGAGACCCGTATCCGCTCCCTGATCAAACCCAAGGTTCCTGAACTGCTGGAAAAGCACCGCAATCAGGGGCATACCTTGCTGGTGATCACCGCCACCAATGAGTTTGTGGTAAACCCAATCATTGATGCCATCGGCATAAACGAACGGCTGGCTATCAATGTAGAAATGATTGATGGGCGCTACACCGGTAACTACACAGGCATTCCAACTTTCCGGGAAGGCAAAATCACCCGCTTCCTTGAGTGGATGGAAGAGAACCCCGGCCACTCGCTGGAAGACAGCTGGTTCTACAGTGACTCCATGAATGACCTTCCACTTCTGGAAAAAGTCGGTAACCCGGTTGCTGTGGATGCTGACGACAAGTTAAAAGCCATTGCCCAGGAACGAGGCTGGCTTTCTGTCTCACTGAAATAATCATCTGCAACCGCAGGTGGAGACTGTTTGGGGGAGTGATTCTAATGATGATTGCTTAGCCCCAAAAAGTCTTTATTGGCAACCCACTGTCTGACTTAGAGTTGATCAATCAGCTAGTGGGACAACTATCCTGACACAGTGGGAACTATCCTGACACAGTGGGTGGGCAAGGCACAAAAAATCATGCTGATAGCCTCTCTAATTGTCAGCATTGTTCACATGCTGGTTATTAGAAGCCATTTACGGCCGTAAACGGAAACTATTTTCTGGGGAGTGATTCTAATAATGAACCCTTACCCCAGAGAGACTTTGTAAAAGAATGCAGTCTACAGGCAGACATAGTGAGCACTGGATGCTTAAAGGCTCAAGCCAGACTGTATCTCAAGGTTCCGTAAGCCAGACAGGCACGGTTATTGCGCTTGATCCACAGCAGACGCATATCCCCGAGAAAGAAGGAACAGCGTCTCCGATATCGCTGGAAGAGCGATCCCCTTCTCCACTGCGAATGCTGGCACAAAACCTGTATATTTCATCTGACACAAGCACGGAACCAAGCTCAGACTCAGATTCTTCAACGGGTTCAGATTCTTCAACGGATTCAGATTCTTCAACGGGTTCAGATTCTTCAACGGGTTCAGATGCCTCTTCTGCATCCGATACCGAACCCGAACCGGATTCCTTAACCATCCGGATATCACTGCAACAGTTATATGAAGCAAACACAGGAACCATTACCAGACTGTCAGACAAACTAAAACACCTCAAAGCCCGGTTAAGGAAAAGACGCTCAGAAGCAGAACTGTTACAAAGTGAATTAAATGATAGATGCGGCCAATCAGAACGGGAGCGCCAACAGATTTTCTGTTTAAAAGATCAAGTCAAAGACCTTCAAAGCCGCAAGCAGGCCCTGGAGAAAAAACTGGAAAATATACCATCTGACCAGATAGCCCAACTTAAGGCATTGCTCTCAACGGCTGAACAAGAACGAAGAAGCTACGTGTGCCGGCTAAACGAAAAACAAAGCGAATATACAGCTGCACTTTCAAAAATGGATAACAAGTGCGCCCAGATACTTGAAGAGGCTCAAAAGCAAGAAAAAAAATTGATGAGCTTGAAAAACATTTACGAGGGAAAAAAACGAATGTGAAGAACTTCATCGACAGCACTCTCTTCTTCGTGATAATAACCAAACAGTTTTGATGACCATATCAAAAATAGAACAAGAGAATGGGGAACTAAAACAAAGGTTGGATACATCAGAAGCTGACCTCAAGACAAAGGAGAACCAATTAAAATCATCTGAGCAACTCCTCAATGCATCTAAAGAGAAGGAACAGGATGTCATTAGAAAAAACAGACAATATGAGCAGATCAACAGCCAACTAAAAAAGGAGCGTGACGAGGTTAAACAAAAAAACAAACAAATTGGCTTAAAACTTGATAAAAAACGTGAAAAGATAAAAGAAATTGAAGACAATCTAGAATATAAAAGAAACGAATCCGAGAGAATGATTCGATTATCAGAATACTTAAGCAACCAGAAATCCCTTATAAAAGAAGAAAATAAAACCCTCACACAAGAAAAACTTACAATAGAGGAAAAATTAAAAAGTGAAAAAGAAAGATTTCAAATTGCCATTGAACAGAAAACACAGGAACACCAGAAACAAATAAACGATATAGAACAAAACTTCAATCAAAAACTTAATGAAGAAAAAGAGTGCTACGAAAGGCGACTGAACGATGAAAAGTTTCAAATAACCGAAGGGTTTAAAGAGGAGGCAAAGAAACTGGAAAGGCGATTCGAAGAAAAACAATCGCAATTCCAAGCAAGTTGTGATCTAGAAACCTCTCAACTGAGAGATAAACTTACAGAAAAGCAGCAGGAAATAAGTACCCTTGAACAGCAAAGCACACTGATCAGGAACGTTATAGAAACCCAAAACTCACTTAACAGAGTACTAGCTCATGAAAAAGAGCAATTAGCATGTGAACTATCCCAAATTCAGAGCAAGCTACATACCAAGAATACAGATTATGAAGACTTACAAGCACAAAATGTGAATCTCGAGGGTAAGGTATCCCAACTCCAGAATAGCTTGGCAGCCAGCTACCAAGACCCGCTCAAGACTCTGGCTTCTGCATCAGAGCTTCAAAGTAATTTGGAGAATGCAGATGATAAAAATGAAGAGCTACTCTCCCAAATAGAACAGCTGAAAGCTGAAGTATCCAGTCTGCTCGCCCTTCAGGGAGAAACAGAGGAATTAAAAGATACCCTGCTCTCCGAAGACAAGATACTTCGAAAAGAAGTCGCCCAGTTAAAGGCTAAGAATGCTGCTGAAATTGCACGAAACCATGGGTTCAGGGAGAAAATAAGTAAGAAAGATCAAAAACTAACTTCTCTTCAAAAGCAAATAGGCAGGGAAACGAAAAAATACAATGATACTGATAATCAGCTAAAGAACATCAAGGCTGATATGCGAGAGCTACAAAACAATCTCGATAGTGAAACATCGAAAAACAGGGAGGCCCTCACACAGATAGCGCAACTGACAGGCGAGGCAAAAAACCTTAAAGAAAACCTAGATAGTGAGACCTCAGAAAAGCAGAAAGCCATTGAGAAAATAGAACAACTGACAGGAGGGCTCAACTCCTTAAACCAGGAGCTGAATAATAAAAACTCAGAAAACCAACAAGCTCGAGAAAGAATAAAACAGCTGGAAAGTAATTTAGCTAACACGCAAGAAGTGCTGAAACATGCAAAGTTGGAGAAACAGGAAGCACTTGAGCAAGCCCATAAACTTACAACCGATGTTGGTAATTTTAAAACATCTCTGGACCGTGTAAATACCGAAAACAAGCAGACTCTGGCGCGTATTGAACACTTCGAAAGTCAGGTCAAAAATCTTCAAAGCGACCTGGAGAGCGCACATACCGCAAACAAGGAAACTCTTGCGGGTGCAAAGCAGCTTGAAAGCCAGATAGCCACTCTCCAGCAAAGTCGAGACCAGGAGTGTCACGACAAGCAGGAAATGCTTGAACTGGCAGAGAGACTTACACACGAGATCGAGCAACTTGGGAAGAAAGTCAAAAGCCTGCAAAGACGCCTAAAAAGGATGCATGAGAAAAGAGACAGATCTCATAAAAAGGCATTACAACTCACTACTGTCCGGTTAAGCATAAACCAGTTCCAGACTCCCCTGATTCTGGAGTGAATTGACTTCCATGCTATCCGGCGGATCACTGAATAATTCCAACAAAGAGCAACGGCGGGTCAGATTAAGACTGACTCTTCGGGCTATTTGCTGTAACGACAATTTGCAGGGTGTTGTGATCTGAGCCAGGCGCAGCAGGAGGTAGGCAATCATTGCTGTGAGCACCTGTATTTTTACAGCATTTTCACTGCGCCCAAGGAACCGCTTCACCTTCAGATTCTGCTTAATCCACTTGAAGAACAGTTCGATTTGCCAGCGGGATTTATACAAGGCGGCAATCTCTGCAGCACTTCTCTTTAGATCGTTACTGATAAAAACCAGTACTTTGCCGTCTTCTTCCCGGCAAATCTTGACCCGTCTGAGATCCGTTGGACAGTCCTTTCTACCTTTGTCAGAAGAGAGCCTGATGATTTGGTCTTCCAGGATAGAGTCGTCTGTCGTTTCACGGCATTCAACGACTTCGTAAACTGCTGAGGTTTTCATCCTGCCCACAAACTGCGTGCCCTGACAGGTCATTTCGTAATA
>NZ_CAMZOG010000031.1 GCF_947331445.1 Parendozoicomonas sp. Alg238-R29
GGGCCGTGTCTCAGTCCCAGTGTGGCTGATCATCCTCTCAGACCAGCTATGGATCGTCGCCTTGGTGAGCCATTACCCCACCAACAAGCTAATCCAACGCAGGCTCATCTGATAGCGCAAGGTCCGAAGATCCCCTGCTTTCCACCGCCCTTAAAGAGCTAGTGCGTATGCGGTATTAATCCAAATTTCTCTGGGCTATCCCCCACTACCAGGCAGATTCCTACGTGTTACTCACCCGTCCGCCGCTCGACGCCTGAGAGCAAGCTCTCATCGTTTCCGCTCGACTTGCATGTGTTAAGCCTACCGCCAGCGTTCAATCTGAGCCATGATCAAACTCTTCAGTTTAAATCGTTTTGCTACAGTCAATTCTCGAGCAGAAGCCCAGGAACAGCTATAGCGACTCATTGTCGCAAATATCTCAAACTCTCTATATTGGCAAAGCCAACAAGAAAGCTAATTGATGAGTACTTACTGAATGAGACAAAGTATCTTTTGCATTTCTTCATAATCACGAAGGATTAATCAGAAAGCTTCATCTCACCAGGCAAGTACCCACACGAATTGCCTGAATTCTTTGTTAAAGATCGCTCATCAACCCATTTCGTGATGAGGATTGCTGACTCTTTTCAAGAGAAGACTCTTTAGAAGAGAAGGAAGCTAAGAAGCTGTCCGATCAGCGAGGCCGCCATTTTACCGTGGAAGCTGCCGGTGTCAATTATTCATTTTATTCAAATTTCAAAAACACATTGAAACTTGAAAGGCGGTGCAATAACTTGCAACCAATGACTATCAACAGGCGGCGAATTATACATTCAGCCCTTATGATTACAAGAGCTTAAAGAAGATAATTACACGACAGTGGGAGAAGCTGTATTGAACAGCCGATAAAAATTATCCGTTGTTATCTGCGCTAACTCTCCAACACTCACACCCTTTAATTCAGCAAGGTAGCGAGCCACATCAGCAACGTATTTAGGCTCATTGGATTTCCCACGATGGGGAACAGGAGCTAAATAAGGAGAATCCGTTTCAATTAAAAGGCGATCAAGTGGAACTTTCTTTGCCACCTCTCGCAGAGCATCTGCATTTCGAAAAGTCACAATTCCTGAGAGAGAAATATAAAAATTCATATCCATGGCAGCCTTTGCCATTTCCCAACTTTCAGTAAAACAATGCAAAACACCTGCAGACTCCTGACACACATGAGCCTTCATCAAATTCAGGGTATCAGCCCGGGCATCACGGGTATGAATAATAACCGGCAGACGCGCCTGAGCCGCCACGTCTAAATGAGTCACAAATCGCGATTGCATTTCTTCCTTACGATCACCGGCATAGAAATAATCCAACCCGGTTTCACCGATCGCTACCACTTTCTCATGTTGAGCTAACTTAAACAGTTCGTCAGCCGTAGCCTCTCTGCACTTATCTTCCAGAGGGTGAATACCAACAGAAGCCCAAACATTGTCCAGCTCAGAAAGCTTAAGCACGGAAGGAAAATTTTCGAGATCAATGCAGACACAAAGAATGCCATCAACACCAGCCTGACGGGCAGCTTGAACAGCCGCTTTTACATCGCCACCATAGGGTTCGAGATCCAGACGATCAAGGTGGCAGTGAGAATCAACAAACATAGAATCACATAGTATTGGTAGGACGCTCAGATTTGAGCGCACCAGCCAAATGAGTTTCGATTTTTCCGCGAACCAGGTCATCCTGGTCGGTGAACTGCAGCCCAATACCAGGCTGACGATTACCCTGAGCACCACCCGGAGTAACCCAGGCAACCCGCCCGGCAACAGGTAATTTACCCGGCTCATCTATCAAAGTCAGTCGTAGAAAAACCTCGTCACCAATGTTGTAGCTTTTATTGGTTGGTATAAACAACCCTCCCCCCAGCAGGAAAGGCATATAAGCCGCGTAAAGCATCGCTTTATCTTTAATAGCTACAGAGATGATACTTCCCTTACCGCCCAAACCTGCCATATAAAGCGCCCCTCACATATCTCTTTTATTTATATTCTATACGGTCAGCGCCAGCCAGCGACCTAAAACAGATTCTACCAACAACTGTTTATTCAGGGTCACCTGAGACTGGACTATTGCTCTCTGCTCCAACAGCCACCGCAACATTTCCAGCAACTTGCGAGAGCCGGCCCGATCAGCGATATAACGAAGCATTTTCGCCATATCAACCGTCTGCAAATAGCTATCATTACCCGTCGTGCTATAGCGTATCATTTCCTGCAGCCACAACCCGAGCCACTCAAGCACAACGACCTGATCATAGGCCTGCCACACTAATGCCATTTCGGCAGGAGCCACTTTACCTCTGGTTAAACCTGTCAGCCCGGCTCTCATAGCTTCACACTGCTCGAGTAATCCATCCTGCTCATAACGGAGAGCAGTAGAAGGTTCACCAGCAGCAAGCTGTAAAAGCGTCCGAGCCTTTTCCTGTTCAGGAACAAATTCTTTCAGCCACTCAAGGGCGATTTCTGCTTCCGGCCTGGCAAACAACACCTGCTGACAACGACTACGAATAGTTGGCAACAGACTGCTGACCTGCTGACTTACCAAAAGCATTAATGTATCTCGCCCGGGCTCTTCCAGACACTTCAACAACGCGTTGGCAGAGCTGATATTCATAGCCTCGGCCGGGCAAAGCACAACAACCCGAAAACCACCCTGCTGAGGGGTTTTCTCGGTAAATTCAATCATATTACGAACCTGAGCAACCTTAATTTGCTTGCCCCGCTCCTCTGGCTCGATCAATAAAAGATCAGGGTGAGTGCCAGCCTGATTCAACTGGCAATTCCGGCACCGCCCGCAGGCCGCCCCGGTAGTTTTGTCATGGCATAACACATACTGAGCAAAGGCCATGGCAAACTCACGCTTCCCCACACCAACTTGCCCTCGCAGCAAAAGCGCATGGGGCAACTGCTCATTGGCCAGACGCTGACTTAACTGCTGCCAGTTATTATTGTGCCAGGCCATCGGCTTGTAGAGCCGTGACTCACCCATGATTCACCCGACTTTCCAGAACCGCTTTAAGAGCATCCTGGACTTGTTGAATAGAATGCGCAGCATTAACAATCTCAAATCGATCAGGCTCGCCTGCAGCACGAGAAAGGTAACCTTGACGCACCCGGACAAAGAAATCCATCTTTTCTAACTCAATACGATCAAGCTCGCCACGCCCAGAAGCTCGGGCCATACCCACTTCAACAGGAAGGTCCAGAAGTATGGTCATATCTGGGCGCAACCCCCCCTGAACCAGTGATTCCAGAACAGACAATGACTTCATACTCAAGCCACGCCCTGCCCCCTGATAAGCAAAACTGGCATCAGTAAACCGGTCACACAACACCAACTTCCCCGCCGCCAGAGCCGGCTTAATAACCGACTCAAGATGTTGCGCACGAGCAGCAAACATCATTAGCAACTCGGTCATATCCGCTACTCTCTCATCACCCGGCGCCAGAAGCAGTTCACGAATCCGTTCGGCAAGAGGTGTTCCACCAGGTTCACGAGTCTGCACAAAATCGATATTCTGATTTTTCAGCCAGGCAGAAATAAATTCAATACTGGTTGTCTTTCCGGCACCCTCTCCACCTTCAATGGTTAGAAAGAAACCGGGATAACCGGTTTTATCCTGTTCAGACATAACACTTCCTGCACCCTAATTCGTTTCCGGTGACTGAGCCGCCACCGGCGTACTGCGATAATTTTCGCGTCGGTTTAACTGATACTTTCGCACAGCACGGTTGTGCTCTGCGAGAGAATTGGAAAATTTGTGGGAGCCATCACCACGAGCAACAAAATAAAGCGCCGAACCCTCAGCTGGATTCAGAACTGCCCGAATAGCCTCACGCCCCACAGAGGCAATGGGAGTTGGCGGCAGACCGTTGATCCGGTAGGTATTATAGGGTGTACGGGCATTCAAATCCCTGCGGCGTATTTTCCCCTGATAATCCTCACCCATCCCATAAATCACTGTTGGGTCACTTTGCAGCCGCATACCCTTTTGCAGGCGACGCACAAACACCCCAGCAATAACAGGACGCTCTTTGCTTACAGCAGTTTCACGCTCAACAATGGAAGCCAGAACCAGCGCGTCATAAGGAGTTTTGTACGGTAACCCTTTCTGGCGGCCTTCCCACTCTTCCTGCAAAACATTCATTAACCGCCGATGAGCTCGGCGCAGGATGGAGATATCAGTATCTCCGGCCTCATAAAAATAGGTATCTGAGAAGAACAGACCTTCTGATGATAATGCATCGATTTGGAGAATAGACTTCAGTCTTTCATCATCAACTGAATCCAGAACCAACTCTAGACGCGACGCCTTCCATCCCGACAAATTTTCCGACAGAGTCTGCCCTTCAACAAGAGTGACGGAGTATTGAATGACATCACCGGAAGACAGGTGCTCTACCAGACTGGCAACGGTTGTACCGGGGGAAATTGAGTATTCACCAGCAACAAGTCCAGTATCTTGCCCTGTCAACCGGCCATAAACTTTAAACAGAAAGGGTTGATGAATTAATCCTTCAGAAACCAGGCGAGAAGTTACCGCAGAGAAACTATCACCTTTATCTACAACAAAAATAATATCCCGATCGGAGACAGGCCGCTGCAACCAGGAAGAAAAGTAGAGGGAAAAGCCCCCCACAAAAACAACACCCAACGTTAGAAGTAATGAAAAAACTCTTAGATAACCCTTCAACATTACTGCCAACCATTAACCTTTAGCATTCGAAACAATCCTTAAACAAAAAGCTCTGCCAGCTCTTTCTGTATATCACGGGAGACAGAGCCCGGCTCCCAGTACCTGTCACCGCACTCTCTGACAGGCAAAACACCTATTACGCTATTTGCGAAAAACACCTCATCAGCCGCCAACAAGTCATCAAGAGCAAGATGACAAACCCTCACAGAAAAACTCTTCCGGGAGGCTTCCAGCAACCACTGGCGACACACACCTTCTACACCACACAGAGAAAGATCTGGTGTCAGAATTTCATCCGATACTACCAGAAAAACATTCGACATAGTGCCTTCAACAAGGTTACCAGCAATATCACTCACCACCCCTTCCTGAAACTCAGAGCCCCGCCACTCCCCCCTGGCAAGCACCTGCTCAAGTCGATTCATATGTTTCAGACCAGCAAGCACTGGAGTGTGACCAAGACGCGTTTCACACACCTTTACTCTGATACCCTCTTCAATCCAGGACACAGGAACATCACTTGAAGGAAACCAGCCTAAAACAACGCGACCAGAGGCATTGGCAGGACTATAGCCGCGCCCACCACTGCCACGGGTGACCATCACCTTGAGAACTCCATCACCACAATCACGGAGAACATTCGAAACCTGCTGAGCAATATGATCCAGATTCAATGGCAAATGCAGCCGGTCACAGGAACGCTGAAGGCGGCGATAGTGCCATTTTTCAAGAGGAAGCCTGCCTCCGGCGATACGAATGGTTTCAAAAACACCATCACCATACTGAAACCCACGATCCGCGACCGGCACACTTACCGCCTGCTCACCATCTACCCAGAACCGTGGAAAGACCTCTTCAGACACCTTCAATTCAAAACCTTACTGATAACGGGAGAAAGCCAGAGTCGCATTGGTGCCACCAAAGCCAAAAGAGTTAGACAACGCATGCTCTATTTTCATGTCACGGGACTTGCCGGGAATATAATCCAGAACACACCCTTCATCAGGGTTATCCAGATTAATGGTTGGCGCTGCCACCTGCCGATAAATAGATTGGGCAACCACTGCAGCCTCCAGAGCCCCTGCAGCACCAAGCATGTGTCCAGTCATGGATTTAGTGGAACTTATCGCCAGTGCTTTCGCACGATGACCAAATACCTGCTCAACAGCTCGGGATTCCACCACATCACCTGCAGGCGTGGAAGTGCCATGGGCATTGATATAATCGATCTGATCAGTATTTAATTCCGCATCTTTCAGTGCACCAGTCATAGCCTGAACGGCTCCATGTCCATCTTCAGGTGGTGAAGTCACATGATAAGCATCACCACTCATGGCAAAGCCACTGACCTCTGCAAGAATTATTGCACCACGAGCCTGGGCATGCTCAAGGGATTCCAACACCAGTGCGGCTGCGCCATCAGACAAAACAAAGCCATCCCTGTCACGATCCCAAGGGCGACTGGCTGCCGTCGGATCATCATTACGGGTTGAAAGCGCCCGAGCCGCAGCAAAACCAGCGACACCAATTTCAGCCGAACCCTTCTCGGAACCTCCGGCCACCATAACATCGGCATCACCCCAGGCAATAGTGCGTGCCGCCATCCCTATACAGTGGGTTCCTGTCGTACAGGCTGTTGTCAGCGCAAAGTTGGGACCACGGAGGTTAAACTGCATGGAAAGCCAGCCAGCAACCATGTTGGTTATGGCAGAAGGAACAAAGAATGGAGATACACGACGAGGCCCTTTTTCACCAATAAGAGCGGCAGTTTCTTCAATGGTCGTAATACCACCAATGCCCGAACCAAAAGCGACACCTGCCCGAGGACTTAATTTATCGTCAATCTCAAGACCAGAATTACGAATCGCTTCAATTGATGCTGCCAGCCCATACTGCAGAAACAGATCCATCTTCCGGGCATCTTTTGGTGAAAACCAATCCCCCACCTGAAAATCATTCACAGCCCCACAGATTTTAACTGGATATGAAGTGGTATCAAAATGCTCTATAGAACCAATACCACTTTCCCCTTGCAGCAGCCCCTGCCAGGTTGCTTCAAAACCTGAAGCCAAAGGAGTTATTGCACCAACCCCGGTAATCACAACTCGCCTGCGATTCATTTTATTCTCCTGCAATATCCTGTTGCAGCGGGCTTCTACTGCCCTATGAAGCAGAAAGGCCGCACACTCACCAGTTCTTTATGAACGGATCAGGTGCAGCCTCTCAAAATTTCGCGCCAACTACTGACGTGCAAATCTATTACTGATGAGTAACAACGTAATCGATAGCTTCCTGCACAGTAGTAATTTTTTCAGCTTCCTCATCGGGAATCTCGGTTTCAAACTCTTCTTCAAGAGCCATCACGAGTTCTACCGTGTCGAGAGAGTCAGCACCAAGATCTTCTACAAAGGAAGACTCATTGCTTACTTCCTCTTCCTTAACGCCAAGCTGTTCGCAAACAATCTTCTTGACGCGTTCTTCAATAGTACTCATGCCTTACTTTGCTCCTGTCTATTCCATGCAGATTGAACTGCGAAAGAGTAGTGTATATAAACGCCTGAAAGAATTTCAAGCGATTAACCAAATCAAAATTCATACATTAGGTGATACATTAGCTATGCAGTCATGCAAATGCCAAATATCACCCCATATACATACCACCATTTACGTGCAGAGTTTCGCCTGTCACGTATGCACCTTCATCACCAGCCAGAAAAGCTACCACACCGGCGATTTCTTCAGGCTGCCCGAGTCGACCCAGTGGAACCTGATTCAGTAGGTTTGCACGATGCTCTTCTGGCAACTCTCTAGTCATATCTGTATCAATGAAACCTGGCGCCACAGCATTGACTGTAATCTGCCGACTTCCCAGCTCACGGGCAAGAGAGCGAGTGTAGCCCTCAAGACCAGCCTTGGCTGCCGCATAGTTGGACTGCCCAGCGTTACCCATAGAGCCTACTACAGAGCTGATATTGATAATCCGACCCCAGCGGGCCTTTGTCATGGCTCGCACACAGGCTTTACTCATGCGATAGATGGAGCTCAGATTGGTGTTAATAACACTATCCCACTCATCTTCTTTCATACGCATCAGAATATTATCACGAGTAATACCCGCATTATTCACCAGAATTGTCGGCGCGCCAAATTTTTCAGCAATCTCCTTAACAACACTGACCACAGAATCCTGATCAGCCACGTTCAGGCACATGCCAGTGCCTGCAACACCATTCTGCTGCAAAAATTCCGAGATCGCCTCAGCACCACGGTCACTGGTTGCCGTACCCACTACAGTGGCTCCAGCCACACCAAGACGCAAAGCAATAGCCTGACCAATGCCACGACTCGCACCGGTAACCAGAGCTACCTTACCAGACAGGCCAGCATTATCCTGCTGCATGCTTTTGAATCCTCTTATCAAACAATATCAACTTTCACTACCTACGCAGGGAAAGTTGAAAGACTTTCCATCCCGGCAACCGGTACAGAACGCTCAATTCGCTTACCGAGTCCGGCTAGAACCTTGCCTGGCCCGCACTCATGAAATCCAGTTACACCATTGGCAACTATAAACTTCACCGACTCAACCCAGCGCACCGGCTGACTCAGCTGGCTGACCAGGTTTGTACGGATGACATCGACATCTTCGGTCACTTGCGCTGTAACATTCTGAACCACAGGAATAGCCGGAGCAGACAATGTAATACCTGCCAGATCCTGGCCCAGCTTAACAGCCGCGGGCTCCATCAGAGCACAATGGGAAGGCACACTCACAGGAAGAGGCATAACCTTACGGGCACCCGCTTCAGAAAATACAGAGCCTGCGCGTTCTACCGCAGATGCCGAGCCTGCAATAACAACCTGACCGGGAGCGTTAAAGTTGACAGCGGATAGCACCTCACCAACCTGCGCTGTTTTCGTGCACAGCTCGATAACCTTGTCATCATCAAGCCCCAGCACAGCCGCCATAGCGCCTTCGCCCTGAGGTACCGCATCCTGCATGTACAAACCACGATTACGCACCAGTCGCACAGCATCATCAAACGCCAAAACGCTAGCCGCAACAAGGGCGGAATATTCACCAAGACTATGCCCAGCAACAAAAGCGGGCTGCTCACCGCCGCGAACCTGCCACAAACGCCATAAAGCGACACTGGTCGCCAAAAGCGCCGGCTGAGTATTCTCAGTCGCGTTCAGCGCGTCAGCCGGGCCATTAAGAATCATGTTGCGAAGATCAAAACCCAAAGCCTCTCCAGCTTCCACCAGAGTGTCATTAATTACTGCTTCCTGAGAAGCCAGCTCGGCCAGCATACCCACTTTCTGGGAACCCTGCCCTGGAAAAATAAACGCAGTACTGGAACTCATTGACTCGGTAAATCCTGTTACTGAATGACCCTATTATAGGGAAATGAAATTACGCAGTCGGTAAAAATATGTTTCTCGGACATTGCTGTAAGGTAACAGAAACATGACATTCCTGAGACAAACAAGAGAAATTCAGGAAAAACCCGCAAGCAAAACCGGAACCGCACCCACAAATGTGCAGTTTAAAGCATTAACTCCAGGCGCTCATTAATGCGCTGAACCGCAGACTGCTCAACAGCCTTGACCGCCTGATCAATAGCATACCCAAATTGTCGTTCATCAGATGAGCCATGACTTTTTACGACAACGCCCTGCAAGCCAAGCAGAGTAGCACCATTAAATCTTGCCGGGTCAATATTTGCGGTCAACATTTTGATCAGCGGGCGCGCCAACCACAACAAAGCCTTACGCCACCACGACAAACCATCTCCACTCATAAACCGACTGACAGCAAACCTGACCACACCTTCACTGACCTTTAGCGCAACATTACCCGGGTAACCATCACAAACAACAACATCAACACGCCCGGAAAACAGGCCATCACCCTCAACATAGCCACAGTAATTTAATTGCTCATGCTGTACCAGCAACTGCTGAGCAAGACGCACCCGTTCACAACCCTTCGCATCCTCTTCACCAACATTCAGCAAGCCCACCCGAGGCTCTGCAATACCATAGACTTCACTCATCATCAGTGAACCCAGTACAGCAAACTGCATAAGAAGATCGGAGGAACAATCCACATTCGCCCCAAGATCAAGCAACAACGTGTGCCCAGAGGCAGACGGCAACTGACCAACAAGTGCGGGGCGATCAATTCCGGGGAGAGTCTTAAGAAGGTGGCACCCCATAACCATCAGCGCTCCAGTATTACCGGCACTGACACAGGCCTGAGACATACCCATTGCAACCTGCTCCAGGGCAAGCCACATGGAAGAATCCTGTTTACGACGCAAAGCCTGGGTCGGCTTGTCGTCCATGGTGACAGTCTGCCCGGCATGTACAACCGTAACCCTGTCGTTTTCACTATCGGGAAATCCGTCATCTTTCAAACATTGGCGTATAAAAGATGAATCCCCCACAAGCACCAGATGAAGATCTGCATGCCTGCTTAGCGCATCCTGCGCAGCCCGAATACGAGAATGGGGACCGCAGTCCCCACTCATCACATCCAGCGCTATGGTCGTCATTTGACCCAAGCGTGAATCACTCAGCCTTGTCGGCGATAACTTTCTTACCACGGTAGAAGCCATCTGCAGTCACATGGTGACGCAGGTGAGTTTCACCGGAAGCTGCATCTACAGACAGGGAAGGAGCAGTCAGCGCATCGTGAGAACGACGCATGTCACGCTTGCTGCGAGTCTTACGATTTTTTTGAACGGCCATGGATAAATCTCCTGAAAAAATTACTCACCGGTTTTCAATCCGGCCAGCACACTGAACGGGTTGGGGCGCTGGACATCCTCGACATCCAACTCTTCAGCACCGCCTTCCGGCAGAGTGCTGTATGCCTCCTGACCACTATGACATGTTTCATTTTCGTGGTAGGCGAAGGCAGGCAAACCAAGCAACACTTCCTGTTCCAGAAGTGGCATCAGCTCTACGCTTTCGTCTTCCACAACAAATAACGGATCAAGATCTGCCGGCAGGTTCCGGGCTTGCTCTTCATTCCGAACAACAGCCATGTTGACACAGGCAGCAAATTGAATCTCAGCCACATCAAGACAACGCTGACAAACCATGAGCAGAGTTCCTTGCATCTCACACTGAACAACGGCTCGACGTTGATGGTCAACGTCAAACTTCAGTGTCACCTGCAAACTCGCCCGGTCGTCAACAAGAATATCTTTTAGCCTGGGGCATGAGGCTACAGCTAATTCACCTTCCAACTTGGCATTCTGATATGCCAGCTTACGAGGTGAAACATGCTTGGGTAACTGTCCGATAAACATAAGCGCGCAATAATAGGGACATCAAAACCGGGTGTAAAGATGCAATACATGATTTCCACACACCGGATTGACCCTATAGACTAGCGCACAACCACCACTTTCTAACATCACTCTCTTATCTCAACGACCAAAAGCCCCGTTAACACCCATGAATACTATACTCGCATCCAGCTCTCCTTATCGCAAACAGCTACTCAGCAGACTTAATATCCCCTTCACCTGCATCAGCCCAGATATTGACGAAACCCCTGAACCCAATGAAGCTCCAATATTTCTGGCAGCCCGCTTGAGCAGAAACAAAGCTGCCGCTATTCACGCCTCACACCCAGACAGCCTTATTATCGCCTCGGATCAAGTCGCCGTTCGTAACGATACAATTCTTGGAAAACCCGGCACTGAAGAAAACGCAATCTCCCAGCTACAACAGTCCAGTGGGCAGACTGTTAAATTCCTCACCAGCCTCTGCCTTCAAATTCCCGACCACGAAGAACCGATCGTTCGCGTTATCCCTTATCAGGTAAAATTCCGCAAACTCTCCGAGGATGAGATTATTCGCTATGTAAAAGCGGATAACCCTCTGAATTGTGCCGGAAGCTTTAAATGGGAAAAGTTAGGCATCAGTCTTTTCGAAAAGATGGAAGGCAGCGACCCAACCGCGCTGGAAGGGTTACCACTGATCACCCTCTGCGAGCTACTTCGGGAAAACAGACGAGAAATCCCTTAACCCCGCGCCCCGTATTAACACGCATATACAAGTGCCATAGAGCGTTTAACTTTTGACGATCTTCGCACCACAAACCACAACACCCTCGCCTACTGGAGGTGAAATACCAACCTCCAGCCACGACCCCACCAATACTTCCCCAGCCAGTCACAGGTGAATTTATGCCAATACAGAGATACAGGACATACACTCTGTTATTTACCCCACTATTTGCCGGGCAAACTCTAGCAGCAGATCTGACGGCAGATATTGAACCTACATCCTCCAACGCATTCGAACCCTAAAAGGGGCAATGGCCTCTGGGGCTTGCAGCAGCACATATTGACAGCCCCCTACAAGGATATTGATAACAACGTCAGCCTTCATCGGCGCCGTTTACCACTTTTAATTTTTCAATAAAAAAATGGGAGCCAAATACCCGGACTCCCATTTTTTATATTTAGGAAAACAAACAAATTATCGAATGACAGGCCCTTCTAATCCCAAACTGACACTGATAGTTTCAGCCGCACTGGCACCGACCTGCCGGGCAAAGCGCTCGAGCACACCAGGCCTTACTGTGAAGTCGACAATATCTTCCACACCCACCACTTCACGAGCTACATAGCCAGAACTGCCCAGACCGTCTACCAACCCCAAGCCAAGAGCCTGCTGACCAGTCCAAATAAGACCAGAGAAAATTTCCGGTGCATCACTTAAACGATCTCCACGCCCATCTTTCACGCTGGCGATAAACTGCTCATGAATACTACGTACCGTGCCACGAAGGTGTTCCGCCACTTCAGGCTCTTCAGGCTGGAAAGGATCGGTCAGAGCTTTATGTTCGCCGGAGCCATAAAAGCGGCGAGTCACTCCCACCTTTTTCATAGCCTCCTCGAAACCAAATGTGGCCATATAGGCACCAATAGAACCCACCACTGAGCCCTGATCCGCATAAATCTCATCGGTTGCCGCTGCCATGTAATAGGCAGCAGATGCACCTACATCAGAAATTACACCGTAGATCTTGATATCACTACGAGTATCACGAAGGCGGTTAATTTCGTCATAAACATAACTGGCCTGCACCGGGCTACCACCAGGACTATTTATACGAAGAATCACTGCACGAACCTTGTCATCCTCATAAGCTTTACGCAAACCGGTAACAATAGTGTCTGCATTAGCTTCTTTGTCGGCTGCAATAGCACCCCGTATATCAATCAACGCAACATACTCTTTTGGAGCAGGCTTGCCTCCTCTCAAGGAAAAGGAAAAGACAACGGAACCAATTGCCGCAAATAACCAGATAAAGAACAAAAACCGGAAAAATATACTCCAGCGCCTTGCCCGCCGCTGCTCGTTAGCCGCATTGAACAACAATTTCTCTATTAACTGTCGATCTTCTGAAGCCATGGACTCTCCACCACCCTGGTTATCTGACATTTATTATTCTCCAGATGTCTTTTCCCGGTACAGGTTTGAATGTATCAAACCTGCGACAAACCTTTCAGCACCGTAACCAGCTCTTCTGGCAACGGCGCATTAAATTCACGATAGCTGCCATCGGGAAGATTTACCCCTACCTTTGCAGCATGAAGAAATAACCGCTTCAAACCTGCCTGCTGGGCAAGCTGGGCCGTACGCTCAAAACCGTACTTACTATCTCCAAGGATTGGATGCCCGGCATGAAGAGTATGAACACGAATCTGGTGAGTTCGCCCGGTTTCAAGGCTAGCCTCAACCAAGGTTGACTCACTGTAGCACTGCAACACCTTAAATCGGGTACGGGATGGCTTACCATCAGGCGCAACGCTCACCATTCGCTCACCAGACTGCAAAACATTTTTTCGCAGCGGTGCGGAAACAGCCGCTTTACGGGCCGGCCAGCGGCCATCCACTAAAGCGTTATAAACCTTCAACACATGATGCTCGCGAATTTGGGCATGAAGATGGCGCAACATGCTGCGCTTCTTAGCCACAAGAAGACAGCCGGAAGTATCACGGTCGATGCGATGCACCAGTTCAAGAAAGCGACAATCAGGCCGGAGTTGGCGCAGCGCTTCAATCACACCAAGACTGACGCCACTTCCACCATGAACAGCCAAACCACTGGGTTTATTTAGCACCAGAAGGGAATCATCTTCATAGATTATTGCTGCTTCAAGTTTTCTGGAAACCTCCATACCTGGAGCAACAGGCATCTTCGCCTCACTCACACGAACAGGCGGTATTCGGACAACATCCCCACCCTGGAGTTTGGTTTCCGCCTTAGCCCGCCCCTTATTAACCCGCACTTCGCCTTTGCGAATAATTCGGTAAATTCGGGTTTTGGGTACGCCTTTCAGAACCGCACGCAGGAAATTATCAAGCCGTTGCCCGGCCTGATCTTCGTCAACCGTAATGAAACGAACCGCCGAGCCTTTCTTGGGGCTTTCGCTCATACTACCTTTAACATCATTGTCTACCGGAGCACCGGTTTTCAGGACTTCATTCATCATTCGCTTATGGTAACAGTTTTCCTGCAGTTTGAAGCACTTAGGAATAGCTGATATATTTCCAGTACTGTTGCGGATTACATACAATCGCAACAGCGAATGTAACAAAGTGATGAAAAGTCCGTATACCCGCACTCGTGTCATGGAGAAAATGCCCCTTTTGGCTGTCCAACTGACCAGTGCCCTCTACGGCATAGCCTGAATGGTATTCTGAAAACCAGAATCCCTCTAAGGCATATTTACAGAATGGCGCAAAGCGAAAGAATATACTTTGCGCTGCGAGTTAAACAGCGCTATCCAGATTGGCTGGACGCTCCTATTACTAATTCAATAGTCAAGGCTTCAGGCACTCGTTCACTGCTGAGAAATGCTCCCGCATTAAGGAGTTACAAGACTCGGCAACAGATAAGACCTGAACCCTGGTTCGCCAAAGGCGAGATTAGCCCCTGAGAGAAAATAGCTCAGGGCATTCCCTGTTATGCAGAATGCTGCAGTTTCAGGATGATAAGAAGAATGAATAATAGGACGTACCAGGCATGAAGAGGATGGCCTACAGATAGAACCGGATTTGCATGAAAAGAATGCTAATCAATGCAACACAGCAGGAAGAACTGCGTGTTGCACTGGTCGATGGCCAAAAGCTTTATGATCTCGATATTGAATCGGGCGCGCGTGAACAAAAGAAAGCCAACATCTACAAAGGTAAAATTACCCGCGTAGAACCAAGCCTTGAAGCGGCTTTTGTTGACTTCGGTTCTGAGCGTCACGGCTTCCTCCCTCTCAAAGAGATTTCCCGCGAATATTTTACCGGCAATCCCGGCTCCGGCCGCCCCAGTATTCGCGATGTGATCAAGGAAGGTCAGGAAGTTATTGTCCAGGTAGATAAGGAAGAGCGCGGCAACAAAGGCGCAGCCCTTACTACCCTGATCAGCCTGGCAGGCCGCTACCTGGTCCTGATGCCTAACAACCCTCGTGCCGGCGGCATCTCTCGCCGTATCGAAGGTGAAGAGCGCACCCAGCTTCGCGAAGCTCTGGCTCAGCTCGACATTCCACAGGAAATGGGAGTGATCGTTCGTACCGCAGGTCTTGGGCGTGACGCCTCAGATCTGCAGTGGGATCTGGATTACCTGCTGAAAGTCTGGAATTCCATCAAGGAAGCCACTGGTGACCGCCCTGCTCCATTCCTGGTTTATCAGGAAAGCAATGTCACCATTCGCGCCATCCGCGATTACCTGCGTCAGGATATCGGTGAAGTTCTGGTCGATAACCCGATCGTTCACAAGGAAGCTCTGGAGTTTATCTCTCAGGTAATGCCTCAGTATCAGAACCGGGTGAAGCTTTATCAGGACGACGTCCCTCTGTTCAACCGCTTCCAAATCGAAAGCCAGATCGAAACAGCTTTCCAGCGGGAAGTAAAACTCCCATCAGGCGGCTCCATTGTTATTGATCCGACTGAAGCTCTGGTTTCCATCGACATCAACTCTGCCCGGGCAACCCGCGGTGGCGATATCGAAGAAACCGCACGCAACACTAACCTTGAAGCAGCCGAAGAGATTGCTCGTCAGCTGCGCCTGCGTGACATCGGTGGCCTGATCGTTATCGACTTCATCGACATGAGTTCAAACAAGAACCAGCGTGACGTTGAAAACAAGATGCGCGAAGCCCTGCAGATGGACCGCGCCCGCGTTCAGCTAGGCCGCATCTCTCGTTTTGGCCTGCTGGAAATGTCCCGTCAGCGCCTACGCCCTTCCCTGGAAGAGACCAGTGGCATTGTCTGCCCACGCTGTAATGGTCAGGGCACAATCCGTGACATCCACTCTCTGGCCCTGTCTATCCTGCGCCTGGTAGAAGAGGAAGCTCTGAAAGAGCGTACTTCTGAAATCCGCACAACTGTACCCGTTGCAGTTGGTACATTCATGCTAAACGAAAAGCGTGATGTTATCAGCCGCATTGAAAAGCGCAGCAAAACCCGTGTTCTGGTTATCCCCAACCCGCACCTGGAAACACCTCACTTCGAGGTTCAGCGACTGCGTGACGACCACATCGGTGAAATTCCGGCAAGTAGCCTGGACATCAGCAAAGAGATTCAACCTGAAGCCCAGGAATATCTGCAGGATAAAGAACTGCAGAAAACTCCTGAAGCTGCAGTTCGCAACATTACTCCGAACAAACCAGCCCCTGCACGCACCCCAGCGCAGAAAACAACCGATCCTGAGCCCGGTGGCCTGCTGAAAGCTATTGCCAAAACCTTTGGTAGCCTGTTCTCCGCTCCAGAGGAAGAGAAGCCTGAACCTAAGGCGCAACAGCGTCAGGAAAAATCCAACAACAACCGTCAGGGCGGCAACCGTCGTAACGACCGCAACCGCACCAATGACCGTCGCCGGGATGATCGCAACACCCGCAACGAACAGCGTCGTGAGCGAAAAGACGCGCAGGAAGATCGCCAGAATCGCGAACGTCGCCAACCTCAACGTCGCGATCAGCGCAATGAGCGCAACCAGGAAAAGCGTGAAGACCCTCGTCGCCAGCAGCAGGACAACCGCCAGAGTGAAGCAAGCTCCAGCGAAGCCCTAAAGCGCCAACAGCAAACATCTGGACCCGGCGAGCAGCAGGAAGAAAAGCGCCGTCGTCCACGCAACCTGCAGAACCGTCGACGCAATAACCGCCAGTCCCAGCGGGATCGTGCTCAGCCAGATGCGCAACAACAGACTTCTGAAGCTACAGCACAACAAGCACAGCCTCAAGCACAGCCTCAAGCTCAGCAAACTGCCAAGCCAGAAGCTACTTCACAGCAGCCTGCAAAACAGGAGCAGAAGCAAGCGCCTCGCAAGCCCAAGCAGGAACAGCAGCCTGTAAAAACAGAGGCCGCTGAGAGGAAGATTGAAGAAAAACCTGTTCAACAGCAGACACAGAAAGAAGCTGCCAAAGCTGCAACGCCTGAAGTAGCTTCTGCAGTGCAGGCGGAAAAAGCACCTCAGCCTGCACCTGCAGCGCCTGTCGTTGCACCTACACAGGCAAAGCCAGCAGCTGCTGAAAAACCAGCTCAAGAGAAGCCTGCTGATACACTTACACAAACTCAGCCAGCTGAACCAAAAGCTGAAGAGAGCAAAACGGCAGAGGCAAAACAGGCTCCAGCGCCTGCTGCAGAAAAAACGGCTCCAAAACCTGAAGTAGCAGAACAGACTGCAACGCCAATTCCGGCAGAAGAAGCTCAAGCCACCGAACGCCCTCGCCGCCGTCGTCGCGCCAGCCGTGCAGCTAACGACCCGCGAGAAATTCGCCGCCGCAAGCTGGAAGCTGAAAAGTCCGCGACCGAAGCAGCCAAACCTGCAACTGTAGAAGCTCAAGCACCCGTGCAAAAACCTGCTCCAGTGCAAGCGTCTGAGCAACAACTTCAGCCTACTCAACAGCCAGAGCAAAAAATTGTCCAGGAACCACTGGCAACTGTGAATCCTGAGCAACCCAGACCAGCAACACAGACACCTGTTGTTGATCAAAGCTCTGATCAGTGAGTACTACCAAAACAAGCTGATAAAAAAATCCCCGTTCATTTCTGACCGGGGATTTTTTATACTTTGAAAACGTAAAACGATTTAATAAATTCTTGGCTCGATTTCGAGATCAACACCAAATCGCTCACTCACAGCTTCACGTATATCACCAGCAAGAGTCAGGATTGCCTGCCCATCAGCATGCCCGTGATTAACCAGAACCAGAGCCTGATAGCGATACACACCAGCTCCAGTACTGTAGGCAACACCCTTAAAACCGCACTGATCGATTAACCAGCCAGCTGCCAGCTTCCAGCACTCATCCCCAGAAGAAAAAGCAACCATTTCAGGCTCCTGCTCTAGCAATTTCTGGTAATGCTCGCGGGTAACCATCGGATTTTTAAAGAAACTTCCAGCATTACCAAGCTGTTCCGGAGCAGGCAACCTGGAATTTCGAATCCGGCAGACAACATCACTGACCAATTGACCGGTAACAGGATTAACACCTGCAGTCTGCAGTACTTCCCTTTGAAGCTGACCATAATCCAGTTGAGGTTCGAAGGTTTTTGATAGAGAAAAAGTGACTGAGACAATAATAAACCGATCTCGATACTTTCCCTTAAAGACAGAATTGCGGTATCCAAACTGACAATCTTCACCAGTCAGAGTAACAACCTCACCGGTCACCACGTCCATAGCTTGCAAGCTATGGAAAACATCTTTGACCTCAACGCCGTAAGCCCCAATATTTTGAATAGGAGCAGCTCCCACACAACCGGGAATAAGCGACAGGTTTTCCAGACCGTAATAATTCTGACTCAGACTCCACTGCACAAACTCATGCCAGCTTTCACCAGCACCAGCCTTTACCAACACCTGACCATCAATTTCACCGGTTGCAACCTCACAACCTTTGATGCCAATAGCAATAACCAACCCTTGAAAGTCGCCGCTGAAAATAACATTACTCCCCTCACCCAGCGGGCAAACAGGCAGCTTTTTCTCACCGGCCCACTCCAAAGCCTCACGGAGTTCACCCTCTGAAGAAACCCGGGTCAGATAATCTGCAAAGCAGGATATCCCCATTGTGTTATAGGGCTTAAGATCTACGTGATGACTTAACTCCAGCATCACAAGGTTCTCTCTGTAAACCGGGCAACCAGGTTATCTGCTGCCTGCTCTACCAGGTCAAGTACCTTGTCAAAGCCTTTTGCGCCCCCGTAATAAGGATCAGGCACTTCATCGACTTCACTGACACCAGAGAAAGGCAGAAACAGGTTGATCTTACTTTTGCTTTCTTCCGGGCAACGGATCATCAGCTCATCGTAATTGCTGTAATCCATAGCCAAAATCAGATCAAATCGAGAGAAATCACCATCCTGCACCTGCTGAGCCCGCAATCCGGAAAGGTCATAACCTCGGGTTTTTGCGGCTTCAATTGCCCTGACATCTGGAGCCTCACCAACATGCCACATACCGGTACCAGCAGACTGCACCTCTACAGAACCGGAAAGGCCAGCGTCTTCAATTTTACCCAGCAGAACACCATGGGCTGTTGGCGAGCGACAGATGTTTCCCAAACAGACCAGCAAAATCCTTTTCACACGGCTTCCTCTATATTTCGCTGTGCAGCATAAACAGTGCGAACCCGCTCCAGATCAGCTTCTGTATCCACACCAGCCGGAGGAGCTTCACAGGCCTCTGCAACATGAATGCGATCGCCATTCCACAGAATACGTAACTGCTCAAGCCGCTCCGTCACTTCCAGAGGAGACTCCCCCCAAGTTACAAAGCGATTTAACAAACCAACCCGATAGGCATAGATACCCAAATGCCGCTGATGCAAAGCACTGTTTCCAACAGTGTCCCGGCTAGCAGCAAAATGATCGCGATCCCACGGCATAGGCGCACGACTGAAATAAAGCGCCAGCCCGGTAAGATCAGAAACGACTTTCACCGCATTGGGGTCAAACAACTCATTAGCTTCGGTAACAGGATGAGACAGGGTCGCAACCGAAGCCTGAACACAGGCTTTAAGGTTTTCAGCCACCTGATCAATAACCGCTGGCGGTACTAAGGGTTCATCACCCTGAACATTGACGACAATATCATCTTCAGAAAAACCGTACTTACTGACCACCTCCTGAAGACGATCTGTACCAGTCGGATGATCAGCGCGGGTCATACATACCTCAGCGCCAAAACGAACAGCCACGCCCTGCACCTGTTCATCATCTGTAGCGATGATAATACGTGAAGCCTGGCTGCGGGATGCTTGCTCCCAGACATGCTGAATCATTGGCTTACCACCAATATCAGCCAGAGGCTTACCCGGGAGACGAGTGGAAGCAAACCGGGCCGGAATAATTACGGTATAGGACATGTTGGTAATAATCTTGTACTGATCAGAGTCGTTCGTCGGTCGTTAAAGTACGAGCTTCTGATTCCAGCATCACCGGAATATCATCCCGTACCGGAAACGCCAACCCACAGGGACGGCAAATCAACTCATGTGTCTCACGCTCATGCTTCAAATCCCCTTTACACAGGGGACAGGCAAGAATTTCAAACAGTTTCTTGTCCATGAAATATCACCACATTGAAAGCCAGCTTTAGCCAGCATCAGAGATTACCCAGACGATCCAGTACTTTAGCCCAGAATGGCTCGGGAAGTTGGGCCTCAACAGCCAGATACCACCAGTTTTTCCTGGCAAAAGATCGGCACTTGATGGCATCTTTGCCGGTCATTATAACGATTCCCTCCCCCAGGGACGACAGATCTTCACTCTGAAAAGCATGATGATCCACAAAAGAATGCCGTTGAACGGCAAACCCCTGCTGCTCAAGAGTTAAGAAAAACCGCTCAGGATTACCAATACCAGCAACACCATGCACCTGACCTGGAGGATTATCAGGGAATTTTCGGGAACTGCCATCAACAGCGATCACCCCTGCGGGCTTCAATTCCATCAGGACAGATTCAACAGGAAGTTCTCGTTGTAACACACCGTTACTGACTACCAGATCAACACTCAGCAACCTTTCGCCAGACTCTCGGAGTGGCCCAGCAGGCAAGCAATAGTCATTCCCTAAACCTCGGATGCCATCAACCAGAGCAATTTCCAGATCCCGATGTAAGCGATAGTGCTGAAGCCCATCATCACTGATTACAAGGTTGCAGTCCGTATTCTCCAGTAAATATTTCACTGCTCTTTGGCGGTCAGTATCAACAACCACTGGAGCCTGAGTCAGCTCAGCCAGCATAACCGGCTCATCTCCACAGATTAATGGATCACATCCCTGACCTACCAATTGAGACTGGCCATTATTACCAGAACCATAACCACGGCTAATCACACCAGGACGATAGCCTTCATTCCGCAAACGCTTGACCAATGCGGCCACCATGGGGGTTTTCCCCGTACCTCCCGCAGTTACATTACCAACGACAATAACGGGAACTGGCGGCTTCCAAGGTGGATTAGACCTAAAAGCCTGAAAGCGTTTATCAGCTTCACGTTTAACAAGAGCAGCCAATGGCACAAAGGGGTAAAGAGAGGGGCTGAGTTCAGGCCTGTACCAGGCCCGAACCAGTTTTTCAGATAAGGCGCTTTTCACGCGAGACAAAAAGGAAGACCCCATTATTTGGCTTCAGCTTCCTGAGTTGCAATACTGAGTTTAGAAAAGCCCAGCTCTCCTGCTGCTTCCATGGCAATTACCACAGATTCATGAGGTGTTTTAGCGTCAGCTATAAGAACAACGGGACGGGTGATATCGCCGCCAGATGCCCTTTCAAGAGCAGCCTTTACAATTTCAAGGCTATTGCCGGGCAACACCTGACCGGAAATCGCATAAACACCAGTCTGGCTGATCTCCATCTTTATTTCCCGTTGCTCTTTAGGAGCTTGAGACGACACAGACGCTTCTGGAAGATCAACCTCTAAACGGGTTTCCCTGGTAAAAGTGGTAGACACCATAAAGAAGATCAGCAGCAGAAAAACAACATCGATCAGGGGCGTCAGATTAACTGTTACTTCCTGAACAGGCTGGCGCCGGAACTTCATGCCTTACCACCTTCACTGAAGTCCACCTTCCGCTCACCCTGAACAACTTCCACCAGACGGGTGGCATCCTGCTCCATTGTTACTACTAACTCATCAACACGGCGAATAAGGAAACGGTGAAAGATGACTGCGGGGATCGCGATACTCAAACCTGCTGCGGTTGTAACCAGCGCCTTGGAAATACCACCGGCAAGAATAGCGGCATTACCACTGCCTTCCAGCATAATAACGGTAAACACATCAATCATACCGATAACAGTACCCAGCAAACCCAGCAGCGGGGCCACGGCGGCCACAGTACCCAGAGCATTCAGGTAGCGCTCCAGTTCGTGAACAACTTTACTGGCGGCCTCATCGATACTTTCTTTCATAATTTCCCGGCCATGGCGAGCATTGACCAAACCGGCCGCCATGATTTCGCCCAGCGGGGAATTACGGCGCAACTCTTTCAACTTGTCATTGGTGAGATCGCCATCCTTAAACCACTTCCACACCTGTGGCAGAAGGTTTTTGGGAGCTACTTTCTCCCGTCGCAGGGACCACAGGCGTTCGATTACAATAGCCGTTGCCAGCACAGAACAAAGTACAATCGGTAGCATCAACCAGCCACCAGCTTTTATCAGCTCGAACACCTGCGGAAACACCTTTAAAAATGTAAATTCGGCTGACCACTTTACCATAACCCCTGCGCCAGTCTACCGGCCATAGACCGAACTGGCTCACAGTTTTCAAGCTGTCGACCATCATGGAGAAAACGACTCCACCAGTACCCTGCTCTTTCCCTGTAACAACTCAGCTTCAGCCCTCCCTGCTTGCCAAGCACATAGGTTTGCGTGCCAGTTTCTGCAGTATTCAGTACTGTGATCTGCCTATCATGATAACGGCGAATAACAGCGATGGCCGGGTGGTGGAATTTATTTTTATAGCCTGCTGAAACGGAAGCATAAGCAGGTTTCACAGTATTCAGGAATGCAGCGGTAGAAGACGAATCACTGCCATGGTGGGGAGCAAGCAGAAGCTGACTCTGCAGTGTTTCTCCGTACTGTTCTATCAACAATCGCTCTCTTCGCTTAGTAATATCTCCTGTCAGCAGAGCGCAATCGCTGCCAGCGCAAACCTTTATGACACAGGAGCGATCATTAACCGGTAAATGATCTAACCCGTTACCAGCTCCAAGGTACTCAAACTTTACCGCATCCCACTCCCAGCCAGTGCCAGCCATACAATAATTGCCAAGATTATCTTCCGGAACAAAAAACTCGGCTTCAGGAAAATGAGAACGCAGTACATCAAGGCCACCGATATGATCCCGATCACTATGGGAAATAATAATTTTATCCGGATACAGGTGCCCGCCTTGCTGCAGATAAGGAAGTATAACGGCCTCTGCTGCTGAAAAGTGGGGCGAGAAACGATCACCGGTGTCATAGACCAAGCTGTGATTCCGGGTACGAACCGCGACTGCCAACCCCTGCCCCACATCAAGTACGGAGATTTCAACTGTTCTCTCATCCGGCTTCTTAACCACCGGCCATAACCAAGGAATAAAACAAAACAGCCCAAGCCAGCGCCAACCCAGAGCTGCCGGGGTAAGAACAATCGCTACACCAACAGCTGCCATAAGCATAACTGGCAAAGCAGGGACAGGCACCAGAAGGCCCTCAGGCGTCAATTGAACGACCCATCCAAGGCTCGATTGCCAGATTTCAAGAACTCGGCTTACCCATTGAAGAATCGTCAATCCTACAGTTTGCCAAAATGCAGAGAGAATAATCCCAATAAATATCAGGGGGATCAGTATCAATCCTACCAATGGTATAGAGACAAGGTTTACAAAAGGTGAGAAAAAGTTGACCGGCTGATGCATCGAGGCCAAAACCGGCGTCAGCGCCAGGGCAACCACCAACTGTGACCAAAAAATTGAACCGAATCGCGATTCACTTCGTCGATAACTGAATGCATACAAAAGCGCAGCCACCGCCAGAAATGAAAGCCAAAAGCCATTGGCAGTCACACCCAAGGGTTCAATAATAAGCACGCTACAAAGAGCAAACAGGTAAATAGTAAGTCTGGGCAACCGGAACCCTAAACTCAGCACAGCACTGCCGACCCCTAGCATGATCAGGGCCCGCTGAACCGGCAAGCCAAAACCAGCCATAAGACTGTAGAGCAACGCCATTCCCAGCCCTGCAACTCGCCCAAGAACGGGAACAGGCCAGCTATGCAATGGCAGCACCCCCAAAAGAGCCATACACCGAATGAGCCCCCAGCCAAACAGAGCCATCAAACTGACATGCAACCCGGAAATAACCAGCAAATGTACCGTTCCGGTTTTACGGAATATTTGCCAGCTTTCCTGTGACACTCCGCGGGTATCTCCAAGGAGAAGCGCACGAACAATACCACCTCCTGTTTCGGGGAGATGATTCTCCAACCACTGACTCAATTGGTTACGCCAAACCAGAACACCTGTTGCAGGTACACCTTCTAAAAGAAGGTTTTCAATTTCGTCACAAGCCCTCACATAACCGGTGGCAGTTATCCCTTGGCGCAGCAATACAGTTTGGTAATCACCAGCACCTTCACTGGCGAACCCGTGAGGCTGCTTTAAACGCACACATAACTGTCTGATTTCTCCGGGAAGCAATTGCGGTGCATCAAACCAGCTGAGAGACACCTTATTATCAATAATGGGTAATCCTGCCGGGGGAATAATCTCCCCTGAAAAGATAAACCGGGTACGCTCCCCTTTAATATCTGGCAGGTTGGCAATTTTTCCGTACATTTTCAGATCACGACCTGCAAACTCATCCGGCAGCCAGTTATTAACACGCTGAATTTGATTCCAGCCCCCATAAACAAATCCACCCAGCAAGGCAATAAAAAGCAAGTAAGGGAACGTTTTCCGCAAAACCGCTGTCAATATAAGAAGGCTGGCGGCTGAGATAATCAGCACGACAGGATAGGCATCAGCCCGTAGGTAAATAGACACTATTATTCCGATGGGTAAGCCGGTCAGTACCTGCCACATAAGCACCTGTCACGTATAGAGAATCATCAGTTTTCAGGGCATACTGCATCGATGCCTGAAAACCCTGAAACATAGACTATTGTGTGTTGCAGGCAGGCTTTGACTTTTAAGTCGCCACAACGTTGTGAATTATCAAGGAACAGGCCTAATCTATCGGCATGGCGAGGAAACTGATTCAACGGTATTTACCGGATCCGGCTCAATTAAGAGAGAATAAATCTCTTAAATTTCTGGGCGATCATTTGCTGAACCCAAACATCTGGCACCTGAATCGGCGCTCAGTGGCGTTGGCATTTTTTGTCGGAATTCTGATTGCCTTTATCCCCATCCCCTTTCAAATGGTTGTGGCAGCTTGTCTGGCACTTCTTATCCGTTGCAACCTGCCGGTTTCTGTTGCTCTGGTCTGGATTACTAATCCAGTGACCATGCCAATCATGTGGTACACAACCTACAAGATCGGCTGTTTTATTTTGCAAACACCTGTGGCGCCTCACCATGGTTTTGAAATCAGCCTGGAATGGTTAACCGCAGAATTCGCACGAATCTGGCTACCACTCTACCTTGGCTCCTTTCTTACCGGGCTATTTTTTGCCATTATCAGTTATGTAGGTATACGACTGTTCTGGCGCTGGCATATCGTCCGAACATGGAAACAGAGACAGAAAAATCGTTCTTGCAATTCTGGAAACGAATAAGCACCAATCTGCTTAACCGTATTATTTTCACCTAAAACAACACCGTTAACGAGTGCATCATGAATAGAAGCAACCGCGGTTTTAGCCGTCGCAAGCCAAAACTGCAGGGTCGGGGAAAACTCGAGAACATTGCCTCAGATGGTCCCCACAGTGACTGGTTGGGCATGCCGGATTACTACATCCACACCTTGACAGTGGAAGGTGAGGAATACAAATACCTCAGCGCTGACAAAGATCTTGATGTCAGCATCGGTGATCTTGTCTGCTTCCGCTACCAGGAAACCGGCAAAGAGAAGCGCATTGATAAACGCTCTCTTGGCATTGCCATTGACCCGGCAAGCCTGAATCTCTAACAAAAAGGCCGAACCCTCAGGAGTTCGGCCTTTTTGTATTCAAAGCCCTTAGAATCAATCTTCGAGCAGCTGACCATCAACCAGCCTTAGAACCCGACTCATTTTCCCCGCCAAGTCAGGGTCATGGGTAACTACAACAAAAGCTGTATCCACTTGCTCTGCTAATTCCAACATTAATTGATGAATACGCTCTGCAGTATGGATATCGAGATTTCCGGTCGGCTCATCCATTAGCACCAGCGCCGGTTGGGTCACAAGAGCCCGGGCAATAGCCACCCTTTGCCGCTCACCGCCAGACAGTTCCGCAGGCTTGTGATGAAGGCGTTGCTCAAGCCCTACTCTGATCAACAACTCTTCTGCCCTCTTATTAGCTTCAGCAACACTGGTTCCTTTTCTTATCAGCAAAGGCATCGCAGTATTTTCCAGAGCGGTAAATTCCGGCAGCAAATGATGAAACTGATAAACAAAACCAAGATAACGATTGCGAAGCTCGCCCCGCTCATTATCGCTCATCGTCGCCATATCATGACTGCAGATGGCCACTGAACCTGACGAAGCCTTATCCAAACCCGCAAGCATATTCAGCAAAGTGGTTTTACCTGAGCCAGAGCTACCAACAATAGCGACCCGCTCGCCACGGAAAATCTCCACTTCAATGCCGCTTAAAACTGTGAGTTTTTCCGGGCCCTCGTCATAGGCTTTAGTCAGCGCCTGACATGACAACACAACATCCCTGGAATTATTCATAGCGCAATGCCTCTGCTGGCTGAATTCTGGCCGCACGCCAGGAGGGATAAAGAGTCGCCAGGAAGCTTAAACCAAGACTGGCAGCACAGACTGTGACAACATCAGACCAAAGCAGCTGAGATGGCAGGTCACTGATAAAGTACACATCCGCACTCAGGAAAGAGACACCCATAACCCTTTCTATAAAACCAACAACAGACGCCACATTAAGGGCAGCAATAACACCAAGAACTGTACCGAAGCAGGTACCGACAATGCCAATTACAGAGCCCTGAACCATAAAGATGCTCATAATGGTTCCCGGCCGGGCTCCAAAGGTACGCAGGATAGCAATATCCGCCTGCTTGTCGGTCACCACCATCACCAGAGTGGCAACAATATTGAAAGCTGCTACCGCCACAATCAGTGACAGTAAAAGGCCAACCATGGTTTTCTCCATCTGGATCGCCTGAAACAGGCGCCCCTGAGTTCTGGTCCAATCATTAACGTAATAACGGCCAGGCAATTGCATGGCTGCTTCCCAGGCAAGGCGAGGCGCGTCAAAAAGATCTGTCATTCTGAGCCGCAACCCTTCAACCCCACTTTGGTAACGCATAAAGCGAGCAGCATCAGTGATATTGATGTAGGCCAAAGACGCATCCAAGTCGGCTCCAACAGCAAACAGGCCAGACACACGAAAACGCTTCATTCGAGGAAATACACCGGCAGGATTCACAGAGGCATCCGGCAAAACTACAGTAACCATATCGCCAACAGAAATACCGAGGGAGCGAGCCAGTAACTCACCTAAAACAATGCGAAACTCACCAGCCTCAAGATCATTCAGGCTACCAGCCACCATATGCTGTGGGAGAATCGAGACTGTATCTTCCAGCTCAGGGTCAATACCATAAATCATGGCACCTTTTACCTGACCTCTGGCAGTCGTCATACCCTGCCCCTCAATATAAGGGGCTGAGGCTTCAATACCTGGAATCGCCTGCACGGTTTTCTGCAAATCCTGCCAGTCTGTCAGTTCACCCTGTGCGGCAGAAATTGTGGCATGGGGTACCATTCCCAAAATACGTTGGCGCAATTCGCGATCAAAACCGTTCATCACTGACAACACGACAATTAAAACCATCACGCCCAGTACAAGCCCGGCCATGGACATGGCAGAAATAAACGAAATAAAGTGATTCCGGCGCTTGGCCCGCGTATAGCGCAAGCCAATAAAAAACGGCAGGGGTTTGAACATTCGATCTCCTGTTGAATGTCCCCGGGACGAAAAAGAAAACATTATGCCAGAGAAGGGGATAACTGGCAGAAAGAAATCACAGATAACCCTGCGATTAGTTTAGAGAAAAATAAACATACAAATAAAAACGGCTTTAGCCCAAGGAGCCAAGGGGCTCTCAATTAGGCAGTGCCCTTCGGGTGGCGCTGAAAGCCACCATACGCTGCTACGCCAGAAGCACGCATCAAGACAATCAATAAAACCGTGAATTTGCCTCTCTCAGGCTTCCCATACCCCCCAGCCAAATGAAACGACTCCCATACAGGATGAGCCATTCCTGGATGGGTATTAACAGTTGGTTACCTGCTAATCCTTCACCAGAGTCTATGCTCTGTTCACCTTTAAATGAGTGAAGTGCGGCAGGTGTTGCCATGAAATTGAAATCCTCTCTTCTGGCGCCAGGGTTTCTGACGCTGTTTACCCTTATGGCAAATTTGCCTGTTGTGGATACCCCGGCCAACAAGCTTTATCGCTTTATTCAGGAGGTTTTCGGCCCCGCCCTGGAAATTAGCGATGACCAGGTGCAACAACTGAGCTGGGTTTTGGAAAACCCTATCAGCACTCCGGCAATGGATATTGTTTATCGGACTAATCAAAAAACCGGAACTATTCACAGAGAAGTGCCAAGGGCACTCTCCCGCCTTTATAACCTTCAGTTGCTGAGATCGGGAACAGAAAAAGACTACCGGGCTTTTGTGGCACCGCAACTGTCTGGTGAACAGCTTTTCCTTTCTTACGAGAGTTTTCAAAAGATATCTGCTGAATTCAAAAAGCTGGATGAAGAGTCTCTCGAAACTTTAAAAGCGGCTGCCATCATCCATGCTGTCGCGCTGTCTCCCAGAGCAAGGGAAAGAGCGGACGTGATCCTGAAAAACATACCTTCAGATAGTAGCCAGTTCCTCACACAGACTGCCGAGCATGCGGCCTCTATTTACCCTCTGGCAAGACAGGTCATCTCAAAGTATCCGGGTGCAGAGGAAAAATTTAAAGCAATCTTTCTGCCTGACAGCAATCTTCACCACATGCTCTATGGTGAAGGCTCTCAGGCCATGTTTAAAAACTTTCGCAGGCTGGCCTGCATCAGTGACTGTGAGGAAAAGCGGAAGCTATGGATACTCCACTGGATCGTTCACATCAGTGGTTCTCAAGGTCATATAGTCCCAAAAGGATCTATCTATCTCGATCAACATACCTATACGGCTCTGGGAGAGCTGTTTAACGTAATGGCAACGTACAGCAATAACCCTGACGCACCGGTTGAACTCAAAGAATATATAGCCGCCAGGACCAGAAGCCTGGGTATAGAAACGACTGATGACAACTCAAACGCTATCGGGCTTCTGGCAGCCCTGAGTCGAGTGTACACGCCGGATCAAGGAAAAAATCTGATACAAGGATTTAAGCAACTATCGCAAGAGGATCAGGCTCGCTGGATAAAATACAGTGACAAACAGTTCTCCATTCAACCCGTTGCCGCACCAACTTATATCCCAGCCTTGCTGGCCAATGGTTTCAAAATGGCAGGTATCGCCAGAACCGTGTCCACAATGCTGCCCCTGATCTTAAACACCCTTGAGGAAGTGGATGACCTGAGGGAACTGGAAATGATGACCAGTGACACACCACTCTCGTTCAGGGAGCTGGCCAGCGCTGACTCTGTGAAACGGATTTTAATATCTGGCAAAACACCCAATGTTGATATTGATACCCACTCTGGAGCAGCAACCTTAAAAACACCTCGCAGAATAACTGTGACCCGGGTCGCTATGAAAATCAGGATTCGGCCTCTTCCTCAGTTACAATAATCAGCTGATGCCACTCATCGGGGTTTGGCCATTCTTCTTCGGAAACGGCCATACCTCGCACTGAAAAACCAGCTTCATGCACGCTATTGGGGTCACCTGTCACCAGGGGATGCCACTCCGGTAGGTCATAACCTTTCAGCAACAGTAGATAAGCACAGCTGTCAGGCAACCATTTCAGGTTTTCTTCCAGATTGTCTGCGGTAAAGCGGATGCAATCCGGTACATAGTGCCAACGATTGGGGAAATCTTTGCACTGGCAGCTATCCAGATCCAGCAGTTTGCAGGCTACAGCGGTAGTGTGAATCTGGTCATCGTCATCAATCACCTTGTTCAGGCAGCAGCGACCACAGCCATCACAGAGAGAATCCCACTCCTCTCGGGTCATCTCAGTCAGGGATTTGGTATGCCAGAAAGGGGCTGAGGAACTGTCAGGTTGGGACATGGTATTCAGAGGTGATGAAAAGCGGCACATCATACGCCAGTTCGCAGCAACTCGCACAGTCCGTATCTGTGCTTGAGTTTAGGGTTCTGACAACTACTTTTTGAAGGTCTTTTGTTTTAATGAGCAAAATGGTGGCGCTGTGGCTTCTTCCCCACTTACCGGCATTATGACGGATCGACCTCTTCTGATACGGGACATCTTGCTTCACGGAGAGCGCACCTGGCCTGAACAGGAAATCGTTTCCGTCAGTGGCTCCGGTCAGCGTCACCGTACAACATTTCAAGAAACATTTCGGCGAACCCGCAAACTGGCCAATGTACTGGCAGACTTGGCAATACGCCCCGGCGATCGTATTGCCACCTTGGCCTGGAACGACTATCGCCATATAGAAATCTATTATGCTGTTGCCTGTTCCGGCAGTGTCTGCCACACCATTAACCCACGACTGCCGGAAGAGCAGATCACTTATATCATTAATCATGCTGGTGACAGTTGGCTCTTTGCCTCAGTTGATTTTATTCCTCTGTTGGAAAAAATTCTCCCCAATATATCTGGGGTAAGAGGCTTTATTATTCTTGGAAACGATGGGGAAACATCTACAATCCCCCTTCCCGGCGCAATTCCGTATGAAACCCTCATAAACCCAGCCAGTGATGAATACGAGTGGCCGGAGTTTCCGGAAACCACCGCCAGCTCTCTTTGCTACACCTCCGGTACAACAGGCCACCCCAAGGGCGTACTCTACAGTCACCGCAGCACAGTTCTGCACACATTAATGAGCAATATTGCTGCAACGATTAACCTCAATGAGCAAGATGTCGTGATGCCAGTTGTGCCGATGTTTCATGTTAATGCCTGGGGTATACCCTATTCCGCCGTTATGGCAGGGGCAAAAATGGTTCTTCCTGGCCCCCATATGGCTAATGGACAACTGTTGCAGGCATTGATTGAAGAAGAACAGGTGACTGTTGCTTTCGGGGTTCCCACTATCTGGCTGGCTTTGGTTCACTATCTTGAATCCAGCGACAAACGCATTGATAGTTTGAATCGCGTCTATACAGGCGGTACAGCCTGCCCACGACATATTATGGACACCCTGTTACGGGTTTACGGCACGGATACCGTTCATCTCTGGGGTATGACAGAACTCAGCCCTCTCGGAACTTTGAATCAGGCCGAAAAGCGTACTGACCTTTCTTACGATGAAAAAATGGATTTGCGCTGCAAACAGGGGCGTTCAGCTTTTGGCGTAGAAATGAAACTCAAAGACAACCACGGCAACCCGGTTGCCCACAATGGTAAAGACCCCGGCATTCTCTTTGTACGCGGTTACGCAATCTGCAGTGGTTACCTTGGCGAAGGAGAAGAATCTCCCAATACCAGCCTGCACGACAGTGATGGCTGGCTGAACACTGGAGATATCGCCACTATTGATGAAGATGGTTACCTGCAAATTACCGACCGGGCCAAAGACGTGATTAAATCCGGAGGCGAGTGGATCAGTTCCATCGAACTGGAAAACCTGGCTATGGCACACCCGAATGTTGCCGAAGCTGCAGCCATAGCCATGCCAGACGGCACCTGGGGAGAGCGCCCACTGCTTGTTGCTGTTAAGAAGGACAATAACTCACTGGATGAACAAAGATTACAGGAGTGGTATCAGGGGAAACTACCCGAATGGATGCATCCAGACAGAGTCGTTTTTATCAATGAACTTCCTCATACGGCAACAGGTAAGGTCATCAAATCCCAACTACGGGGTCAACTTGAAACCTTGTTAAGCCAATAAACCTCTACGAGATCAAGCCGCAATGCCAGAAGGAATCTGACTATCACATTTACAGGTTTTCCATTGGTGCTGATTGATAGCCCGACTACTTATGTTTTTCAATCGGTAGGAATTAAAAATAGCGGAAGCGGATAGCGCTGATACCAGACCTGTCCAGAAACCGTGAGGGTCCATCGCATCAACAAACGACATTGTTTCAGCAAACGACATGGTTGCAGCTGCCGATTGCGCACCAACTATCGGTAGAGAAAGCTTCAGCAGTTTCACTTCAATCCGATAACGTTGCAGAAGAGAGGGACTTACCGCCATTCCTTTGTGTTCTCTATACCTGAAGCTTGATATGACAGCACATCATAAATTCACGCAGGCAAGAGGGTTATACGGAGTAGTACCACATAAAAAACCGTACAGCGACTCACTGCACGGGTTCCACCAGAAACTGATATTTAAAAAAGATCAGACCTCTTCAACAACACCCTGACTCTTCAGGTAATCGTCATAACTACCGTGGAAATCAGTGACACCTTTATCGGTGATTTCAATAATCCGCGTAGCCAGAGAGGATACAAACTGACGATCATGGGATACGAAAATCAATGTACCCGGGTAGTTTTCCAGCGCCAGATTAATGGATTCAATACTTTCCATATCCATATGGTTGGTAGGTTCATCGAGCAGAAGAACATTTGGCTTCTGTTGAATCAGCTTGCCAATCAGCATGCGACCTTGTTCACCACCGGAAATCACTTTCACGGATTTTTTGATATCGTTCTGGGAGAACAACATACGGCCAAGGGTACCGCGAATGGTTTGCTCGTCTTCACCTTCGTTCTGCCACTGGCTCATCCATTCGAACAGGTTCATATCTACATCGAAATCATCGCTGTGATTTTGAGCATAATAGCCAATGCTGGCATTCTCAGACCACTTCACCTCACCACCTTTAGGTGCCATTTTCTGAGCCAGAGTGTGCAGCAGTGTCGTTTTACCAATACCGTTCTGACCGATAATGGCAATACGCTCACCGACTTCCACCAGCATGTTCACATCTTTAAACAGTGGCTCTTCATAGCCTTGGTACAGACCATTGACTTCCAGTGCATTTCGGAACAGTTTCTTTTCCTGGTCGAAACGAATGAACGGACTCTGGCGACTGGAAGGCTTCATCTGCTCCAGCTTGATTTTATCAAGTTGCTTCTGGCGGGAAGTCGCCTGCTTAGCCTTGGAAGCGTTGGCAGAGAAGCGGCTTACAAAGGTGCGCAGTTCAGCAATCTGGGCTTTCTTCTTGGCATTATCTGCCTGCATCCGCTCACGAGCCTGCTCGGCAGCCATCATGTATTCGTCGTAGGAACCCGGGAATACTTTCAGTTGACCGTAATCCAGATCGGCCATATGAGTACAGACACTATTCAGGAAGTGACGGTCGTGAGAGATGATAATCATTGTGCAGTCGCGCTGTTTCAGAATACCTTCCAGCCAGCGAATTGCGTTGATATCCAGGTTGTTGGTAGGTTCGTCCAGCAACATGATGTCCGGATCAGCAAACAGCACCTGTGCCAACAGAACACGGAGTTTCCAGCCCGGTGCAACAGAACTCATAGGACCATAATGTTGATCCAGAGGAATATCCAGACCTAACAACAGTTCACCGGCACGGGCTTCAGCAGAGTAACCATCCATTTCCCCAAACAGGACTTCCAGATCCGCAACACGCATGCCTTCTTCTTCAGACATATCGCCCTTAGCGTAAATGGCATCCCGCTCAGCTTTCACCTTCCACAATTCTGCGTGCCCCATCAGTACAGTGTCGATAACACTGTACTCTTCATAGGCGAACTGATCTTGATTCAGTTTGGCCATACGGGTATTCGGTGCAAGAGAAACAGAACCTGCGGATGAATCCAGTTCACCACTCAGGATTTTCATAAAAGTGGATTTGCCACAACCATTGGCACCAATAAGTCCATAACGGTTGCCGTCACCAAATTTAACGGAGATATCTTCGAACAGCGGCTTGTCGCTGAACTGCATGGTGATATTGGCTGTTGTGATCAAATTCGTGTCCTGTCAGATCTTTTCTATTTGGAATGTTCCGGTGCTGAGTGCTTGCCGGATACAAAAGCGGGGCAGACTACCTTGCCAGCCTCTTTCTAGCAATCAGATTCTTTACAGAATAGCCACTCTTTTCACTCATATAGAGGAAACAAACACTTATCAGCTAACAAACTTGTCAGCTTACTTAACTACAAGTCAACCTTCTGCAAATGACTCTGTCGATAACTCTCGTAATTACCAGCCACAGCGCCAATACCGGCAGTGAAGCATCACAGTTTTCAAACTGTACAAACTATTCCTTATTGCGAAGGCTTAACCGTTGAAGCTCACTCGATTGTACGTAAGGGTAAAACGGCCTACACCGCTGACAAAATTGTTCTTTTAGAGCCAGAACACTACCCGTCCATAAGTGGCAAGGTGGAGGGTCAATCAGTTCCACTAAAAAGAGATGAGTTCAAGGTGGAAGAGTTTTTGGGCCTGGAGTACCGGATTTGTGTTGATAAAGATGAAACCCAACGACGAATAGAAACTGCGAACTCTGAGCAAACTTATTCACCACCTTGTTTCTGAAAAAAAGCTGTCACCAGAGCAGGTAGCCAGATATACGGTTAATTTTACTTTGGAAGCCGCCAACAAATCAGCTTACGGCGGGCCGCTGAAATATGTGGCCGACAACACCACCGCCTGTGTCGTCACAGCCAGTATCCGGTCGTAATTAAACCGGGTTTTGTCTATGATGGCGCCATCTTTTCATCGGAAACTCTAATGTCTGAAACAGAAGACCTGCTCGACGGTGAGCAGCTGAAAACCATCGTCGAAAACCAACTAGAAGAAGGCACCCCTATTGAAGTCAAAGAGCAATTGATGCGGCTGGTGATGACCGGTACAGAGAAAGAGGACGCCATTGAAATGATGGCCTGCGCTCTAGGGCTGGAAATGGAAAAGATGGTGAGTAGTGGCAAACCATTCGACACCAAACAATACATAGCCAAGCTTGAACAGCTGCCAGAAACACCCTGGCTGGATACCTTTATTTAATTTCGTGGACAATCTTAGTTTTTCACCAGTCTCCGGTAACCAGCTTGGGCTGGTTAACCGGTTCTACAAAACTCATGGCAATAAGGGCAAGTGCGGTAGACAAGATCATGTTTATATTGCACGGCAAGACACATCGATCGTGGCTGCAGTTCGTATTACCCCAAAAGGACACAACTGGCTGCTAAGAGGTTTGTGGGTTGCAGCAGACAAAAGACGCCTTGGGGTTGGTGGGCAACTGTTGAAGCGATCTCTTTCTGACTTTTCAGAATCTGTGTGGTGTTACCCTTACGACCACCTGCAAGACTTTTATCAAAAACACGGTTTCGTTTCCGTTGAACCTGAATCTGCACCCCAGAACATTGTCTCTCTCTGGAAGGCTTATCAAAAAAAAGGCAAAGCGTTCGCTTTAATGTCCTTCATACCCTGAGGGCCTGGGCTATGCTTGCAGGTTTGTCGGCTGGTGGCTCGTTATGTTTTCCCGTGTACTCCATACTACTTCAACCGCTGCGGCATTGTTTTTTTGTTCTTCCTATTTGTATTCAGATATTCCCGACGTTGTGCGAACAGGTACTGGAGGCGGTATTTATGACGATGCGGGAGCTAAGAAATACGCTATTGGTGTGGATATGAAAACAGGGGAAATATTCAGGAGTACAGATCATGGAAACAAGGATATATGGGAAGTAAACAACCAAACCAAAGTTGGTGAATTTGCAACCAAAACTTTCATTATCGAAACGGTTAACCCACTTGAGTCTGAACTGAAACAGGTCAATGATTCACTTGCTCCTTTGCAGGGCAACTTACAACAGGTTCAGGGAAGTGTTAGCACTCTGCAGACAGATGTACAACAGGTACAGAATACTGTGGCTCCCTTGGCAAAAGAAGTTCAGGACATTCAGAAAGAAGCTGATATTGGATGTTCTGCCTGCAGCAGACTGAACAAGTATGATAATCGATCTCGTAACAGTGCTTCGTTAGCCAGCGCCTTAGCCATGGTTCCGCAAACCATGGATCGACCAAGAATGATTGGTTTCGGCATAGCTAACAATGCTAACAAGACAGCGTTCGCTGCTGGTTATTCCCAGAAATGGGGAGGTGACAAACAGCACCTTATTCAGATTAAGGCAGGTATTGCCAGCTCTGTTAAAGGCGGTGGGATTGGTTACGGATTTAGCTGGTAAACGGAAAGGTAGAGCCATGTTACCAAAACAAAACCAGCCAACGGATAAAAGCCCTGACTCTCTCCAAAACGCTTTATCCGCTAGCATTAGGTTGATTAATAAAGCTCCAGCATCAGCTTATTCATATCTGGTAGTTGCTTGATCTCGCCATGTTTTTTCAGGAATTCGGCGTAGCGCTGGTAACGGCCTCTATCGACCGCCGCAGGGCGTAAAGCAAAACGATTCACAGTATCTCTCCAGGCGCGTTTGTTCAGTTCGTTATCCAGAGTACCGGGGTTGTAATCTTTAAAGGTTTTCCAGGCTTCATCCGGATTATTGATAATAAACTGAGTTGCCAGTTCAACCCCTTCCAAAAAACGACGAATCGCCTCTTTATTGGCCGTTTGAGTGTTAGCGATATAGATAAGTTCATCGTAAGGAGGAACACCATTTTCCTCCATATAAAACATCTTGCCTTTGCTCTTGTGTAACTCAAGACTATTCAGTTCAAAGTTTCGGTAAGCTCCCAACAGTGCATCAACGCGGCCGGCCATCAAAGAGGAAGACAGGTTCCAACCCACATTCACCATTTTGACATCTTTAAAGCCCAAACCATAAGGTGCGAGCATGGTATCGAGAATGGCCTTCTCGGAACCATTCACACTAAAACCGATGGATTTTCCTTTCATATCTGCCAGCGACTTGATCGGACCATCTGCCAATACAATCAAACCATCCAGAGGCGTAGCCACCAGAGAGCCCGCCCAGGATAGCGGCAGACCATCACTGCCCCCCTGAATCAAGCTGGGTTGATAATACACTGCCAGATCCACATCCCCTGCCGCGACCAGCTTGGGTGGCAGGTCAGGGTCAGCGGGTTCCTGAATTGTGACCTTTACACCCGTTTTATCGAAGTACCCCTTCTGCTGGGCAATAATAATTGGGCCATGATCCGGGTTAACGAACCACTCCAGCATCAGCTTTAACTCTTCCGGCTTCTGGGGAGCCGCCATGGCCGCAAGTGGCATCATTAACCCCAAGACCAGCGCTATCATTTTCTTCATCATATTGTTTTCTCTTTCAGAACTACCGCTAAATCAGTGAACCGTGTTTTCCTGCCAGGGAATCAGCCAGCGCAACAGGGAATCTGTCAGGTAGTACAGGCTAACGGAGCACACGGCCAAAACCGTGAGCGCCGCAAACATGAGATCAACCCACAGTCGTGCATTCGCTTGCAGCATTAAATAACCAAGCCCGGCGCTGGAACCAACCCACTCGCCAACCACGGCGCCAATGGGTGCGACAACAACAGCCACTCTTAAACCGGAGGCCAAGGCAGGCAACGCCGCGGGCCAGCGAATTATTCGCAGCATGGACCAGGAGTTTCCACCCATGGTATGAGCCAGATCCAGCCAGCCCTGGTGTGTATGGCGTAAACCGTCATAACAACAGGTAGCAACGGGGAAGAAGATAATCAGTACTGTCATCACTACTTTGGAGGCCATGCCGTAACCAAACCAAAGCATCAAAACAGGTGCCAAAGCGAAAACAGGAATTGCCTGAGTAATCAACAACAGCGGTAATAGCCATGGTCTCACCCTAGCGAAATACACCAGCACCAGAGCCATCAATATTCCAAATAACACGCCTAAAAATAATCCCAGCAACATTTCTGAGAAGGTCACCAGTGTATGTTCCAGCAGTAATCCGGCATCGTCGATCATTCTGTCGAAAACGGCGCCAGGTTCCGGAACTATATAAGGCGGAACATCAAACAGGGTAATGATACCCTGCCAGAGCAACAGTAATCCGATCAGTACAATCAGCGGTTTCAAAGAGTCTTTCACAAGCTTGCCCCCACATCTGCCCCTTCATGGCGCAGACGATCCAGCAGTTGCCCCTGCAAAGACATAAGTTCAGTGTCTTCCAATGATCGTGGCGTTTGCCCAGGGGGCGCAATGGGGGCAGTCAATTGTGCGGGATTCCCGCGGAGATGGTAAACACGGTGCCCCAGACGCAGGGCTTCCAAAGGGTCATGGGTAATCAGCAGCACTGTACGCCCACTAAGCAGTTCGCAGGAAAGATCCTGTAAATCAAGGCGGGTAATGGCATCTACAGCGGCAAAGGGTTCATCCATCAACACAACCGGACGATTTTCCATCAACGTACGAGCCAGCGCTACTCGCTGACGCTGACCTCCGGAAAGATTCTGAGGCAAAGTCGAAGCTTTGTCAGTAAGCCCTACCCGATCAAGTACAGATAGTGCCCGTTCCAAAACATCATCAGACAGTTTCTTTTTTCGAAACAAAGAGCGACTGCGCAACTGCTCACCGACCGTCACATTCTCCAGAACACTGGCCCAGGGAAGCAGTGAATCCTGTTGGGACATCCAGGCAATCCGCCCCTGCAGTGGCTGGTCATCACTACAGATAACTTCGCCGCTGGTAGAAATATTCAGGGCGTCAGTTAATCCTGCAACCATTCTTAACAGCGTAGTTTTTCCTACACCGCTACCCCCCAGAAGGCAGGTCCAGTGACCGCCTTCCAGAGTTAAATTCAAGTTCTCAAAAATCTGGTTATCACCATAGGCCAGCCCGGCACTATGGAGAGTGATATCAAACATAAAAGGCGGAAGCTCCGTCCGAAAGCGGAGGAAGCAGACAGGTGGGAATACCTTCTACGTGCAGTATCAGGCAGAGTAAGCAGGCCTGTCGGTTTCCTACGCCAGCATTATCTGGTTCAGGTCTGTGGGTCTTTCTCAGCCGCCCTGCTACGCAAAACATACGGGCAACACCCCAACCAACGTGCAGCAATCTATAGGTTTTGATTTTAAAAAGCACCTGTTTTTGCTGCTAAGTCTTTATTTCTTGACCTCGAACATGCAGATTCCTGCTTAAGGAGAAACAAGGAACATACCAAAGTCAGCACTTCAGGCATGGGGGCCACAAGCCAAATTTCGGTTTCTCCAAGTATTTCTGGAAAAATCGGCAGCATTACCCTACAACCGGATGTTCGGCTCTGCTCACAATAGATATTGGTGGCATGAACTATCTTGAAAGACTCCGTATACTTCTGAGCACCGGTTTCTGTCGTATAATTAGAACCATCGTCGTGCAACAGACACAATTCCAAGAGTTCCTGAAATCTCTCAGTACATTGTCCCCCGAACAACTGACATGCTTGCACACAACCCTACCGCTGGAACGAATGCGGGCGTACCTGTAACGCATTGAACGGCACGCCATTAGCTCATTTTCATATTCGTGATGTGAACAGAGCCGTAATCACACTTCTACATCTAAACGGTCTAATAGCAGTTCGTAATACTGGGTTTTTGATGAAAACTCTTCAGCTTTTTCAGGTATAGTTATACTGTTTCTATTGACGAAAGTAGTAAGGGCATTGATTCTTCTTCCCTCATCTTTGATGCTGTAATTCATATAATAAAATAAAAGACCATCATATTCCCCTACAGATTGATCCTTTTCATAGAGTTTTAACTCGAGATCAAAAGCCCTGTTTTTACTGAATTTCTCTCTTAGACAAGCAGTGTTTTTACCTTGCCCCTCCAGGAATACAATTAAATCCACAAACGTCCAGTGGCAACCAGAACCACCGGATAGAGGAATGGAATACTTGTTATGATTGATAGTTCCTTCTCTAAAAAAGTAAGATATTTTAGTAAGATTAAAACCTTCACTAAGCAAGTGTTCAATGAACATTGTTAATGATTCATTCCACTCTTTTGAATGAGGTTCAAGTATCATTACCTCATCATAAGGATGAAGATAAAGATCAAAGTCAGCCTTTCCCTTATTGCTCTGTATTATTTCATCATTCAACACAGGAGATTGATACAATTTCAACAAATATCTCAAACACGAAGAATTATTTTTCTCAACTTGAGATCTGGAAAGTTCAGGGTGAGCTGAGCTTATAATATTGATAATACTTTTATTATTAAAGAGTGATGACCGCATAGACCAGAGTGGTTTTCTTGCACAGCAAAAATCACTAAGCTTATAAATAAATAATTTTAATTTATCTTCAGGCGGTATACTTCTCGGAATAACCTTGTCTTCATTGATATAATCAGTCATAATTTCTTCTATCAATAACTCATTCCAGCTATCTATCCTCTTGCCACTCTTAGTAACTGAAACAGGAGGAGCAATACAAATATTACAACGTCCACCCTGATTAAAATTAAGTTCTTCAGCCATCTCTTTAAATGACAACTCTCTTTCACTTGCATTCTGAAAGTATTCTACAAGTGCCCGCTGGTAAGCTTCACTTTCTGTGGCACAAACAGCCAGAGTATGTATTGGCTTACAGCGCTTTATAATCTCACTATACTCCTGATCTTTATCCTGCCAGCATTGTCTTATGCAATGTTTCAACAAACAGTGGGGAGTATACATTTTTCCACTCAGAGCAATAGCCTTTTGTAAATCAGATCTTAATTCTTTATGATTAAAAACAAGAGATCTGCGAAATTCACGGGATTCAACTCCACCCCAAGTATCAATATACGCCTGCAACTTTGAGACAAATTCGCCAGGTTTTTTGTATTTTTCAAATAAAATAATCAATACTTTAGAAAAGGAAGGAGGTTCTTGTTCAGTATCAATACCCAGCTCAACAAAAAGAGCTTCGCCCAGATTTGCCCAGTCATATTGATCCTTCAGTTTACTACAATATTTATTGTAAATTTCTTCAGGAATGGGAACCAGTACTTTATTCTTAAGCGCATTATTTCCACCATGATCAGCAGATAAAGCTGCTATGCAAGCCCCAGGTGCAAACCCTTTTTGTAATAATTCCTTGAGAGTTTCTGTTAATGTCAATGTAAAAAGGGAGTGGTCTGGCCTATAGCACTGAAGAACATCCAACTTATTTGGTCTGACCCCACCTTCTGGAAGCAAGCTTCCTGGAATAATTTTCGCCAGGCAATATAGTGTTGAAATATGGAATTTCAGACCCTTTTTTAATTCATTCGGGCAGATATCTGATGGTTCAAATTTTAACTGGCTGATAACACCACAATCATTATCATATACCGAGTTAAATTGGTAAACCCCATCAAAGAACCACGAGATTGATGCCAACAATATCCTTCTTGCCAGAAAAGCAACATCACTTTCTTCAAAGCCCATCAATTTTGGGTTTTTTTGAAAAAATTCAACTTTTTTTACATTAAAACTATCAAGAGTATATCCATCAATATCACAATAATCTTTTGCCATTCTAAAAACATTATCAGGATTAAATAGTGATAAATTACAAAATGATGGATCATATATAAAAAGCTCACTTCCACTTATCACTTTTTTGCAGCTATCTTCTCCACTAATGTAAAGGGTATTTACTCTCTCACTTTTCAAACACTTTTTCACTTCAGTGTCTGTATCGACAGGAACAAGAAGAAAGTAATGTCTCAAAATCTCCCTGCCATTGCCTGTTTTCACTTCGAGTGTGGCCAACATAACACTTGGTATAAGTGATCCATGAAAAAACCAGTCATAAATCCAGCTATAGCACCACCCATCACACCGTGTTGTTTCCAGCTCCCGTACCAGCTGACCTTTTACAACAGCCTTAAACAGCTTTCCTGAATGAAGCTCATGTGGTGGTAACTCCTCTAATAAATCCTGGCCTTTCTGATATACTTCTTGATTCCTTCTTTCCCTAATATAATGGTTTTCCGATTTTAAAAAACTTTTAGAATAAGTATCTTTCAAACCATGTTGGGCATTAGAAGAATGAAGACAATGAATTTCACGAATAAACTCACTATATTTTATCTTATCATCATCTCCAAATCTTAAATTAAGCCCCCCCCTATTAATTATTTTAAAATTGGGCGTCCCTTTGTTAAGGGTCAAATTACTACATACAGGCTCTAATTTTCTGGAAGCTATTCGTTTCGAAGAACGCTTTTCTCTATAAATAAAATCTGTTTTTATTTTTTTCCTATAGACTGTCCCTCCATCACTAGGCTCCTCGGGCGCCTGAGATCTTTTACGCCCCACTGGCTTAACAAAACCTGACTCTGTTGACTTCACATGGTGCATCATAATTAAACACAATCTATTTAAAAATACCTGACGGACATTCAGATAACAACATCCAGAAAAACCACTCCCCTTGACTACTGAACACATTTACATATAGCAATAGTCAACTCCATAACAACATTGTTATTCATAGAAATATTACAACCCGAACATTTCTTATTCAAAAGGGTCTTATGAATTTAAATCATTGAATAACACTTAAGTGAAAGGGGTATAATTATTGTGGATGGCAGTATTAAGAAAGAAGTTACTTATCATCGATCACCCCCTGTTGTACCCACTCATGAAAAAGTCAGGAAAAAAAGGGCCACACGCAACCAGGGCGCGAAACAACAATCCACCAAGAAACAGAGGGTATCTACCACAGAAGCTACAGAACATGTCCCTGCTCCAAAACCCGGGTCAACCAGGGATCGCAGCAAAAAAGTCATCAAACGAACCGCTGTAGCTGGTCAGAATGCAAAGGAGCAAAGTCTGGCAAACCATGACAAATACCTATCGTCGTCTACAGCCCGACAAGATATTTGGCAGGATATCCAACTATTCCAAGAAAGTGATCACCTCAATCTTCGGGCGACGAAAATAAATGGCTCAGACCCCGAATGGGCATTCTCACAGCATACAAAAGCTCCGTGTCTGCGTGAGCCAATCACTGAACTTGTTGCTAGCCTTCATACTTTTGAAAATGGAGAAGGAAGAGCTTTTACTCCTGATGATTGGCTCCGTGTTTTAGAAATCTGGGAAGAGAGAAAGAACATGCCAAAACTGGAGATTAATCTCTATCTTATTCTTATTAACAGAGCCCTTAGTGAAGACTCACCACTTCAGCCACAAAATGTAAAAAGTGCATTTCTCATTGCTTTTGCAAATCTTCTTGGCGCTTATAACATAAAGCATGAAGGTTTTATCGAACTTATTGCCAATAAAGAGTTCGAAACCTACCCAGTCGATATCGGTGATGTCCTTTCGCCATGCCCTAAAGAGAATATGGAGGCAACGGGATCGGAGATGTTTTCAAACCAATGGCCGGCCATTTGCAAAGCCGTAACAAATCCACGGTGTTTCAAAAATCGCTGGGCATCACGCCTGAGCTCTGATGTATGGAATACAGCTAAAAACTTTCTCAATATCTGGACAATAGATGCCAGCTGTGAACTTGGATCAGAGTTTAATATTGGCCTGGACGATCTTATGAATTCTGAGTTTATCTATTTTTTATTAAGATCCGCGTTTTCAAAGAAATCTGCATTCACCATCCATGAAAAAAAGCAGCTGGCTCATTTACTGGATGCAGGTCTTGCCGCAATGAATGTGACTCTCGAACTCAAACAGGAGGGCGAGCCTCAGAATAAGATTATCAACTGGCGAGACTGGCTATTATCATTTAAGCCTGGTGTACACTCTGTAAAACCTGCTACTATGGTTTTGGTTTCTGATTTTAATAACGTTACACTCTATGCCCCTGCCTCACCATCACCATTTCCTGACACGCCAGATCAGGATGCTGGTGCTAGTGTTACTGTCAGTGATGATAACAATTTAAATGAATGCGCTTCCACAAGTCATGGAGGTTCACAGGGTATCTTCACGCAGCATGGAATCCTGTTAGACCTTCAGTATATCAAGAACAATGATAATCGTGTGAAATCATCAATAGCTAGCCTAGAAACAGCAAAAAAACTGTTACTAGAGGTAGTAGAATCTCACCAGTCAGATTTAGCGCTCGCGGGTTTTCAGAATACAGCACTAGATGATGATGATGAGCAGAGATTGGTTCCTATTAAAGAAAAGTTCCAAGATATTCTAAATAGTTTGGGTTCAGCACAATTAGAGCTTACCAAATATATGCCCCTATCTGATGAGTGCTCAGCCTGACTAATGTCGGGACCTGTGTACAGGACAATGTATGGTCCGCCCCGTTTTGCAATGACAATTTATGATAACGGAGTTGGTCTGCGCTAATGTATTCGGAATCTTTAATGGGAGGCTCCACGCATCCCCTCCACGATGAGATCCGCTCTGGATTGTCCTAAAAAAACTTACAGCATCATAACTGCGGTGTCCCGTATCAGGTTTTCAATCCAGTGGTCTGACCGTTTTCGTCATCATACTCACCATTGCAAAATCGGTGTTAACACCAGCAAAGGCTGGATTTATCTGGGCAGTTCTGAAGCGGAGCTGGATCAACTGGACAAGGTAGAGGGCTTGAATGGCATTTCCACAACAGAAGACTGAGCCGCATTCATGAAAGCCGCCTTCGCCGGTGCACCAGCGGAATACTGGTCAAACTGTTATTGTTAAAAACCGGACATCTCCCCTAATAGTATCCACGTTAACTCGCAACGCCGTGGAATTCCTCCGCTTTAGGAGGGTAAACAATCTATGACTCTTTGATACAAAGCCATACAGGTTTGCGAAAAACCTTAGAGATTGCGAAAGCTCGAAAGAATACAGTTTTTAATAATTATTCCCGCCATGCCCTGTTTAAAGAAGAACATTTCCGGTATTCATAACAATAAACAGATAAAAACAACAATCAGAGGGGACAATAATGAAATTCTTGACAACTTTGGTTATTGCCTTAACAGTCAGCCAGCCACAGCCAGAGGCTTTTCAGGAAGCAGATCAGAGATTGCGGGAAACGTGGCGCTCAGACCGTGACAGAACTATGGCTTCCGTCGAAACGTCCAGTCGTATAACGCCAGCAAGAAAGGAAATTCTTAAGCGTGATGTCGGGGAAATGTCCAGGGCGATTGCATCAATCTAGTACGATAGAGCAAAGAAGCATTTCCAAATGCTCACGGTTCCAGCCTGCTATTTTCCGATGCCTTTTAATGCTTTTATTGCCTTTGTTTTTCTTGATCGTATTCAATGCTATACGCCTGAGAATCGATAGGTTCTCAGCACTATTTCCCGCTTTAGCCTGGCAAGCATCTTCGGAGAACGAAACATCCAGTACCCAGTGCAGGTTAT
>NZ_CAMZOG010000032.1 GCF_947331445.1 Parendozoicomonas sp. Alg238-R29
CAACGGGTTTGAATATCCATTTATTCATAGAGCTTGACGCCACTGCAACTGGATGTTCGATTCTATCTTGATTGACGTTTTAAGTCCGACAGGCTGCTAGAGGAAGTGGCAGGTGATGCTACTGAATATTACTCGGTAAACGGTTCAATCAGTGGTTTCTGTCAAAGTGTTTGTGTGGATGACTGCAGCTCACAGGACGTTACTGTTTTAAACGGTACAGAGTCCATGGATAAGATGCGCTGCTGGCCAACAACCCTAACCAATTCTCCCTTCCATCTTGCCGCTATTATCAATCCGGATAGAGCTCCCAGTGATGCCCCCGTTGCATCACGAGTAGTGATGTTTCCAACCATTAGCAATGGCTCTATTGAGTGGCTCTGCGGGTATCACAACGAAACCAGCCTGAGGCTTCCTGAAAAATACCTGCCAGCAGAGTGCCGCAGCAATTATGTCACTAGCACAGTAACCATTCATGTGGGTGGGGTTGATGTGAGCAGTGACGGTTTGCTTATTGAGTAACCACTAAGTCAGCATTTAAACCTCGACATAATAGTCATCAAGCAGTTGCTGGAAAGCCTCCCTATGCGCAGGCATCACATAGCTTTTATCCAGCATGAGCACCTGATAGATACCTCTGCGAATGGTATTTCTGGAAAACTCTCCGTCACTGCGAGAAGCAATGGTAGCTCCCACAAATCCAACCCAGGACACCAACACCATCCAGGAATTGAAGATAAGAGCCTCCCTGTCCTTACCATCCATGTCACAGAAAATACCAGCCGCAACCATCAACTGATATAGCTTTTTCATATGAAGAATGACGCTTTGTGAGAGCTCCAGCATGCCATTTTTGAGCTGCTCATTCTCTGTAAGCAGATACTCAATGTCTTTGTAAACAAAGCGATAGTGCCACATAAGTTGCACCACATCTTCCAACAGCTGTCTTTTATCTTCTATGGTGAACGGTTTTTCAGAATCAAAGGAGAGAATTTTCACAGACTCAAGGGAAAGCTCACCAAACAGCGCCTGCACAATCTCTCCCTTATTGCGAAAGTGGTAATACAGATTGCCCGGAGACATATCAAGAGCCGCCGCAATATGATTTGTTGATACCAGCCTTTCGCCTTGAGAGTTAAAAAGCCCTCTGGCCGCTTCCAGAATGCGGGCCCTTGTTTTTCCGGCCTTGCCTGTCGCCATACTTATTTTCACTTATACGGATTTGCCGAAGCATTATCCGTTTACATTTTAGAGTTACTACTCTAAATTATCCGACAAAGTGAATATAAGAACAACAATACTCATACCGCCTTCCCAGTCGCAGTTTTCCAACTACATTGGCGGTCATAACCGGAGGAAATGTTTATGGCTACCGCCGTTGAAACCATGACTGCCGCCCAAGAGACAAAAGATTCCCTGCGTCCTTTACTGGAAAAGCAACAAAAAGCCTACCGGGCTAATCCCATGCCTTCAAAAGCAGACCGCATTCGCAATCTGCAAAAACTCAAGAAGGTTATGCTGGACAACCAAGGTGCCATCATCAAAGCCATCAGTGATGATTTTGCTGGTCGCTCCCCTGAAGAAACTCAGCTCGCCGAATTGATGCCTATTGCCCAGGACATCAACTACACCTGCAAAAAACTCGGCAAATGGATGAAGCCAAGCAAACGCCATGTTGGCCAGCATCTCCAGCCAGCCAAAGCTGTTGTGCATTACCAGCCATTAGGCGTTGTTGGCATTATGGTGCCTTGGAACTACCCGGTTCAGCTTGCAGTACTGCCAATGATTGGCGCACTGGCTGCCGGCAATCGGGTGATGGTGAAAATGTCTGAATTTACACCATCAACGGCAGACCTGTTTGCCAAACTGATGAAAGACAACTTCCCGGAAGACCTGATCTGCGTTGTTAATGGTGACGCTGGTGTTGCTGCAGACTTTAGCAAGCTTCCTTTTGATCATCTGCTGTTTACAGGTTCTACCCAAGTTGGCCGTATTGTTATGCGCGCCGCCGCAGAAAACCTGACTCCTGTGACTCTGGAGCTGGGCGGTAAATCTCCAGCCATTGTTGCCGATGACGTTGATCTGGAAGAAGCCGCAGAACGTATCTGTTTTGGTAAATCATTTAACGCTGGTCAAACCTGCGTTGCTCCTGATTACATCCTTTGCCCAAGAAACAAGCAGGAAGCCTTTATCGAGGCCTACCGCAAAGTCTTCAACAGAATGTATCCCAAGCTTTCCAACAACAGCGATTACACCAGCATAGTCAATGACCGTCAGTATCAACGACTGAACAAGCTGGTTGATGACGCTAGAGAAAGTGGCGCAGGTATTCACATAATTGGTGAAGAGAATATTGACGACGGCAGTCGTCGTATGCCTCTGCATATTATTACCGATGCCAGGGAAGACTTGGCCGTGATGCAGGATGAAATCTTTGGACCAGTCATGCCAGTCGTACCTTACGATTCAATGGACGAAGCCCTGTCTTACATAAACGACAGGCCTCGCCCGCTGGCTCTGTACCTGTTCAGTCATAATAGTCAGTGCCAATCAAAGGTTATGGAGGGAACGCATTCTGGCGGTGCCTGCATTAACGAAACTCTGCTTCATGTTGCGGTAGACGATATGCCATTTGGTGGTATCGGGCCTTCCGGTATGGGCCATTACCATGGTCATGAAGGTTTCCTGACCTTCACCAAAGCCAAAGGCACGCTGGTGAAAGGCAAATTTAACGCAGCCAAGTTTATGTATCCTCCTTATGGCGGCTTACTGGGCAAAATCGTATTCAAATTATTCGTTCGATAAGGCTTTGTGCTGAAAAGGACGGGAAAAACACGAAAAAAGCCCTGCCGGATGCCGCAAACCTTTGAGATTATGTTCTGTTCAAAGGCTGCGGCCTCTTTTTGACGAGCAGAAAGCCTGGATCGAGCCACTGTGTTTAGTCAGCTATACACGGGTCATCAGGAAGATAATAAATATGAATAAAAATACCTCTGCTGAGAAGTCTCCAGGCGGTTTCAACCCCGCCTTGAACAGGCGCACCTTTCTGAAAACCGGTCTGGTTGGCGGCGCGATTCTCTCCACCGCGGGCGCGGCTCTTTCTCTTGCTGGTTCAACGCCTGCCCCTAAAGCCAGTGGGTATCTGTTTTTTGCAGACACTGATATCCCATTTATAAGGGCTCTTTTTAGGGGGATCATCGGTAATGCTATTCCCAGCGAAGAAATCTTAATGCTTGGCGTCAGAGATCTGGATAAACACAGTGCCAAACTGTCTCCGGAGCTGCAAAAAATTCTCCGACTGCTGTTCGATGTGGCCACTATGCCTCTGACCAAAGGGCTCGCAACAGGAGTCTGGAAAGATTGGGATAACCTAACCACCGAGGAAGTTTACGCCTTTCTGAATCGCTGGCAGCACAGTCGCCTCTATCTCAACCGTATGGCTCATGCCTCCCTTGTACAGCTGACGTCTATGTCATGGTATGGAATGCCGGAATCTTTTGAACACTCCGATTACCCTGGGGCACCTTACACGAGCGTTCTGATTACAAAACCTAATAACTACTGATTGCTGTCGTATTCAGCGGGGAATTTATGGCTATTAAAGATCTGTTTGCCGAAGGCGTGGCCAGTGGCTGGAAGGTTCATAATGCATCACGCTTTGAGAAGGACACAACTCTGGAAGCTGATGTTGCCATAGTTGGCACAGGTGCCGGTGGCGGAACCACAGCTGAAATTCTGGCAATGGCCGGTTTCAGGGTTGTCATGATTGAGGAAGGTCCGCTGAAATCATCCAACGATTTCAACATGGATGAGCGGGAAGCCTACGCAACGCTTTATCAGGAAGCGGTTGGACGATTGAGTAAAGATGAAGCCATTACTATTCTGCAAGGTCGCAGTGTCGGTGGTTCAACAACCATCAACTGGACATCCAGCTTCCGAACTCCTGAGCCGACCTTGGATTACTGGACATCTGAGTTTGGCGTAAAAGGCACATCGGTAAACGAGATGGCTCCCTGGTTTGCTGACCGGGAAGAACGTTTGAATGTTCATATCTGGGAAATCCCCCCCAATGCCAACAACAGTGTTCTGCAAAAGGGTTGTGATGCTCTGGGTTACGAATGGAAGATGATTCCTCGTAATATTTCCGGTTGCTGGAATCTTGGATATTGCGGAACAGGTTGCCCGACTAACGCCAAGCAATCTATGCTGGTGACAACCATTCCAGGAGCCCTGCAGCGCAATGCGGAACTGCTATTCCTTGCCCGCGCTCACTACCTCCGGCATAAGAATGGCAAGGTAAGCGGTGTTGTCTGTCAGGCTATGGATGAAACCTGCGTCAAACCAACAGGGAAAACCATTACCGTTAAAGCCAAACATGTTGTGCTTTCTGGTGGATCAATCAACAGCCCAGCTGTTTTGATGCGTTCCGCAATACCGGACCCTTATAATATTGTTGGCAAACGCACCTTCCTGCACCCGGTTCCCATGACAACCGCCATAATGCCAGAAAAAATAGATGGTTATCATGGCGCTCCACAGTCAGTTCATAGTGACCACTTTCAATGGAAAGATGGTGTAACCGGCCCAATCGGCTACAAGCTGGAAGTGCCGCCTCTGCAACCAAAACTGGCAGCAGCACTGTTCCGGGCCAGAAGCGAAGATCTGGCTGACAATATGAGCAAGCTTCCATATATGAACGTGACTCTCGCTCTGCTCAGAGATGGTTTCCATGAGCAAAGCCAGGGTGGTCGGGTTGAGATTCGCAATGATGGTAGCCCGGTTCTCGATTACAGAATGAATGAATATCTGTGGGATGGTATGCGTCGTGCGATGTTGTCTATGGCAGAAATCCAGTTTGCCGCCGGAGCCAGCACAGTTCGTCCCCACCACTACGGCGCTCCTCACTACAAGAGCTGGAAAGAGGCCAAAGCTGGCATCAGTGATCTAAACCTCAGAGAGTACGATACCCTGATAGGCTGTGCCCATGTGATGGGTGGCTGCCCAATGGGAGAAGACCAGAAACGCTCTGTTGTAAATAGCCTCGGTGAACATCATCAGATGGATAATCTTTCAGTTATCGACGGTTCGGTGTTCCCCACCAGCATCGGTGCTAACCCGCAACTCTCGGTCTATGGTCAAGCGGCACGAATGGCTACGAACCTGGCCGAAAGGCTTGGATCACCGGTAATTACCAGAACTTAACTGGTAATACGCAGACAGATGGCCTTGTGCATAAGCCTAGGGTTGGTTAGCATCGCTGGCTTTGCCAGTGTTTATGCCAACCTCAGTAGTAAGTGAACGAGAGGACTTGAAAGCCTTGATGAGAACAGTTATCTACCCGGGAACATTCGATCCGATTACCCGGGGGCATTGCGATCTTGTAGAGCGGGCTTCCCTGTTGTTTGATCGGGTGATTATTGCGGTTGCCGAAAGCCCCAAGAAAAAACCTTTGTTTGATCTTGTAGAACGTGTGGATCTTGCAGAAAAAGCAACCGTCCATCTGGATAATGTGGAAGTTCAGGGGTTCAGTAACCTGCTGGCTGATTTCACCAAAGATGTTGGCGCCGGGGTTATTCTGCGGGGCTTGCGTGCAGTATCGGATTTCGAGTACGAATTCCAGCTGGCTAACATGAACCGGGTTCTGGCTCCGAGTGTAGAAAGCCTGTTCCTGACACCTGCAGAAGCATTCTCTTATATTTCTTCTACTTTGGTGCGGGAAATTGCCTCACTGCATGGTGACATTTCCAAGTTTGTTTCTCCAGAAGTGGAACAAGCTCTGAAAGTGAAATTTGGCAGCCCTGAGCGCGCATAAAGCCCTGAGCGCACATAAAGCCCTGAGCGCACATAAAGCTCTGAGCCGATAAGTTTTAAAAGAGTATTATATGGCCCTGAAGATTACTGACGACTGCATTAACTGCGACGTCTGCGAACCTGAATGCCCGAACAGCGCAATCTCTCCAGGTGAAGAGATCTACGAAATTGATCCTACCCTGTGTACAGAGTGTGTTGGTCATTACGACGAGCCACAGTGCCAGATGGTTTGCCCTGTAGACTGCATTCCAAAAGATCCTGAGCACGAAGAAACTCAGGAAGATTTGATGGAAAAGTACAATATCATCACTGGCAACGCCTGATGATATGCGAAAGCCGCCTGCCCAGGCGGCTTTTTACCAGAGGCGCTCTCAATAATCGATTCGCAACTAAAGCCAATCTGTTAGAAGTATTCCGAGGCTGATCCGGTTAGAACTGGCATTATAATCAATCAGACTTTCACCGTAGCCATTAAAATACTGCACATAGCCGCGCAGTCGTCCCCAGAAGGGAAATGACCAGTCCAGCTGAACCGCTCCCTTATTTTTATCCCAACTTCTGAGATTATTGCGAAACAACATGCCAAAGTTGTGCTCCCCCCATTTATAACTGGCAAGCAGCTCTCCGTATCCCATATATTTCCAGATATCCGGGTTGTCATCGCCCTTGAGGTCATCCGGTGCTTCCTTTTTATCTTCTGGAATCCGGTACCAGGGTTTTATTGCCCAGGCAAAGTTATCCTTTTCAAAAACAAATTCCATATAGATTCTGTTCCAGCTTCGCGATAGTTCCCCTGTCTGCCCGTTAGACTGGTGGACGATACCCGTATCGATCATCCGCAGATGTGCCCCAAGAGCGGGCTTATTCATGGGAAAACTCAGGAGAGCTTCTGGCTGGTGATTTGTTTCCCGGAATGGGCTGGAGATATCCCTGTTATAAGCCTGCCACCAGGCTGTCATAGTGTAGCCAGCCTTCAGATCGGCCATCCCCCATATATCCTGCATAAGCGGAATAGCAATGCTGATCTGAAACTTAACCTCCACGTTATCCAGATCCCGGTTTTTAATATCAAATCGCTCATAGGGTCTGACATAAGGCTTGCTCTTGTACGACACAGGAAGAATATAGTTGCGATCAAGCGGAGTAATTACAAAATCCTTATTTTCTGTTCGCTCCTGTTGCCGCATCCGAATATCAATCGGAGACAGATGTTCCTGTTCGGGTTTTGATAACTGACTAGCCGACTCTTCACACAATGCCCAAGAAGACAAACCAAGCAATGCAGGTAATACCAAAAGTGATCGCGCAGTTGTCATAACAGCAAACAGAACTTTGCAGATAGAGCCTTAGAGAATAGTCACAGGTTTCAAATATGGGGCTAATCTGAATGTATTCTGTTACCCGGAGCACAGGGATCGTGCATTCACATTTAATAAATCTGTTTAGTAGCCCGACATTTCTCCGAGAAATTGCTAATCAATGCGAAGAGCTTGGCTACTTTCTTAATCTCCCAACAGCGTCCATCACGCAGTGTGAGCTTGAGGAGATAGAAGGGGAACACAGCTCCTGGATTGGGAAACTCACCATTACCACAACCAAAGATCATCAACGACTGGTTCTCAAGCTTTCCCCTGCCGGCAGTGGGGAGCACGAAGTGATTTTTCATCAAACTATAAAAGCAGGCAGCGATGTACCAACCACCCCGGTACTCGCCTTCGGCATTCTCGAAGACGAAACCAGCTTTTTGATCATGCCTGACCAAACAGACACTCACCGCCAACTCTTTAACACAGTGCAAACATTTACCGGCTCACGCATCAGTCACTCCTTGCAAACAACAGTGATTAAAGCGCTGACAGCTTTCCATAAAGCTATGGAGCCACTGGTTGAGCACGCCGATTATCTGGGAGTTGGGCGATATCGGGATCTGCCCAGACCTTTACTGGAATATGTGACTCTCTGCAGCGAACTTGTAGCAGAATTCCCCGAACGCATACTCCCGCCAGAAGATCACCAACAACTAAAGCAGCTTCTACCGCTGGCCGTTCACTATTGGAAAACATCTCTACGAAAAAGGTTAAAGAGTAAGCAAGGACTTACAATCTGCCACGGAGATTGCTTTCTTCACCATTTCTGGATGCCCCACAACACCCAGCAAGAGCCTCTGCTTTTTGATTTTGATTTGGCGACCCTCCATAGCCCAACCTGGGATCTTGTTACTCTGCTTTCTACCGGAAACTTTCCTGATACTGAGAGATGCCTGAAGACTTATCACCTCCACGCAGGCCTGGGAACGCCGTTCGATGAGTTTAAGGAAGAGTTTGCCTGGCTTTCCATCTGCCAGCTTTACCATGTGCTGGCAGACAGGGAGAGAGGATGTGATGAATTACTATGGAAAGATCGCTTGAAAAACCTGCTGCAATTCAGTGAGTTGATTAGCCTACCCGCCTGATGCCTTTGAACTTACCAGAGCTGTCGTAGCTGATCTCGAATCGACCATAAATACCATGATGGCTTACAAACTGGGCAATGATATCAAAGGGCAGACTGATACTGGTACCGTCATCCGCAACAGCTCGCACCCGCTCTTTCTGTCTCTTGTAAAACTGAAGAACCTGGTCCGAGTTGAGGTTGATGGAAACAATCGACTTACGCATGCAACATCCCTGCTAACTGGTCATCCAACAGCCACTCTTTTTGGTGGCCACCCATTAATAATAGAAAACCAGTAACCATTTGAAAATTAACGCAATTTTCTTACTCTAAACTGTCTGCCCTTGATCTTGCCGCTTTGGAGGCACTTCAAAGCCCGGTTCGCAACGGAACGATCAATCGCTACATAAGCTCGATAATCAAAGATATCAATCTTGCCAACATGCTTCCCTGGTATACCCGCATCTCCGGTCAGAGCACCAAGGATATCACCAGGGCGTACTTTATTTTTTCGCCCGCCATCAATGTTCAAGGTAACCATAGGAGGAAGAATCTCAACCTCCTGTTCCTTTAGCTCAGCCAGAGTGCCGTATTCAACCGGGCGCATCTGGTACGCTTCTATGTCTTCAATCTTGTACTGTTCTTTGTCTGTATAAAGACTCAGTGCCAGCCCTTTGTTACCTGCACGCCCGGTACGACCAATACGGTGAACATGCACTTCAGCATCACGGGTAACTTCATAGTTAATCACCGCTTGCAGGTCTTTGATATCCAGACCACGAGCTGCCACGTCCGTCGCCACCAGCACTGAGCTGCTTTTGTTGGAAAACTGAACCAGAACCTGATCACGATCCCGCTGATCAAGATCCCCGTGAATCGCCTGAGCGTGAAAACCTTCATCGCACAATGCATCAGCAACATCCTGACACTCAACCTTGGTATTGCAGAACACTACGGCAGATTCAGGCTGATAATGACGCATCAGTTTTACCAGAGCATCACGACGCCCTGAACGAGATGTAAGGAAAAAGCGCTGCTCTATCACGGAATCGTCATGGTGAGATTCCACACTCACTTCAACGGGCTTCTTCTGAAACTCACGGCTGATTTCCTGAATACCTTCCGGGTAGGTCGCAGAAAATAGCAATGTCTGACGATTGGATGGCGTTTGGCTGGCAAGATCAGAGATGGCATCGCGGAAACCCATATCCAGCATACGATCCGCTTCATCCAGTACCAGGGTCGTAATATCGTCCAGTTTCAGGGTACCTTTGCGAGCATGTTCCTGCACACGCCCCGGTGTTCCCACAACAATGTGGGCACCATGCTCCAGAGAGCCAATTTGCGGTCCAAAGGGCATACCACCGCAAAGAGTCAGCACTTTGATATTATGGGTAAAACGCGCCAGGCGACGCAGTTCCTTTCCTACCTGGTCTGCCAGCTCACGGGTTGGACATAGCACCAGAGTCTGTACACGGTACTTTCGAACATTCAGACGAGACAGCAGGCCGATACCAAATGCAGCTGTTTTACCACTGCCGGTTTTAGCCCGGGCGATAAGGTCTTTTCCCTTCAGGATATGGGGAACACTCTGTTCCTGAATAGGCGTCATGGTCTGATACCCAAGGGATTCCAGATTGGCAAGCATTTCTCTGGACAAGGCCAGAGTAGAAAAGCGGGAGTCAGACATGATGGTTGGTCAGGCAGGTCAATAAGGCGGGCAATGGTAACAGCTCTGCCGCTGCAGTAAATCCTGTATCATCCGACGGAAATACGTTTTCTAAGGATTTTTTATGTGGTGGCGCATTGTTTTGCTGTCTCTTGCCTACCTGACACTGGGCGCTCACTTTCTTCGTTTTGGCAGTCACCTCGCGGCAATAGCTATAGCGCTCGCTCCCTGCCTTTTGTTTTTTAAACGAACCTGGACCGTATCTCTGCTGCAGATTGGATTGGTTGCAGGTACATTTCTGGTATGGCTGCCGACAACTTACCGGCTTATCTATACACGCATGCACTTTGAGCAGGACTGGATTCGAATGGCATGTATTCTGGGGGCTGTAATGATATTCACCCTTCTGATCAGCTATACCTCTGGCGCCCTCAAACAAAAATACCCGGTTACATAAACCGGGTATTTCATTGTCCAAAGAACTCAGGATCAGGCCTTATCGAGAGAACACGCAAGTGAGTTGAGAAGAAACTGGTTTATAAAGCCTCAAGAGGTAACTATTGACCCAGGCTGCTCACTCTTCTTTCTCTGCAAAGCGTGCAACCACAGGCCAGAAGCTTTCATCAGATAACCAAACAGAGCTCCCACCAGCAGGGAAGGTATCACCAGTTTCCAGTTTCCATCTGCTGCAAAGGTCGCACAAGATCCAATAAATGTTCCAGGAATAAAGCTAAGCCAGCTTTTCTTTGCCTGAATGCACATCATGAAAGACACTGCCGCGGTGACAACATACCCAAGAACTTCAAGATTCATGACAGAGGACAGCTCTATAATAACAACCGCCCAGAACACACCGCTCAAGTTGGTCAGAATACTTAAACCAAGCCCTTTCACGCCATCAACAGGTGAAGCGAAATAGGTTGTACAGCCAAGAAATCCAGCCCATGTGAGCAAACCCAAAGAAATGGAAACCCAGCCCCAAATCCCGGAGAGTATTCCTGTGGTTAAAGCAATTGCAAAAAGAACAGACATAGCGGTTAAAAATCATTCTGCTTATTAAACGACCGTTTTATCGTTCATCTCTCATGTCAGCAATAAGCGCTTGCATACGCAGGGTTCGCAATTTACTTACACAACTCCAATGCTGCCTTTGCTTTTTCCAATACAACAGGAGGAATCTCATGCTGCCCATCAAAAGCCACAAATTCTCCGGAATAGCCGTTATCCAAAAGTTTTTTATACAAACTATGGCCATACTCAAACCCAAGAACAGGGTCCTGTCGCCCGTGAGACTGTAGTAACGCCAGAGGTCGGGAGGTGTTCAACAAGGAGTCCAGCGCAGTTTCTGCTATCAGGTTTCCGGAAAACAACCAGAGTCCTTTTATACGGTCACTGAGCTGTGGCGCGATATGGGAGCCGATCATAGCTCCCTGAGAAAAACCACCAACAATGGCATTGTCGTATTCCGGCAAAAGCCGCTCAATAAACTGCTTACCCAGCTCAATAGATTTTTGAAACTCTTCAGAATTTTTGTCTTTCAGATTCCTTGGCGTTCCCGTCATCATGGCCATCTGAAATTCAGCCATATCAATAGGAAACCACGCTCGCCCTCCACCTTCAGCCGTTAACCAACCATCAGGAAAGAACCAGTCACAGCTTTTTTCCGGATCAAGGTAATCAGAAATACCATACAAGTCTGCCATGGAAGCCCCATAACCATGGAATAATATGACACAGGTTTTACTTCCCTCCTGTGACCGGTTCTCCAGAAATTGCAGTGGTGCTGTGTTCATAATTATTCTCCAGCTTTGCTTCCAAATATGAAGTATAAAAAAACCGGGCACCCATCCTACAGCTGTAGAACCAGGCCCGGTTTCTAAAACCTTTCCGACTTATGCCAGTGAACGAAAGCCTACCGCTTCACGTAACTGCTGGAGGAACGGCACTGACTCTTCACGAGCCTTGCTTGCACCTTTCTTCAGCTCTGCCTCAATAAAGGCCGGGTCTGCAATCAGGCGATCATACTCTTCACGAGGACCTTTCAACTCTTCATTCAGGTATTCGAACAGTTCCTGCTTCAGAACGCCCCATCCTGCACCATCTTCATATTGTTTGCGCTTGGCTGCGATCTCAGTTTCATCTTTGGCAAAAGCAGAGAAGATCTGGAACAGGCTGCAATTCTCAGGATCTTTAGGTTCACCCGGCTCGAGGCTATTGGTCACAACCTTCATGATGTACTTGCGGAATTTCTTTTCAGGGCAGAACAAGGGAATAACATTACCGTAGCTCTTGCTCATCTTACGTCCGTCAAGACCACTCAGAACTGCAGAGTTTTCACCCACCACAGCTTCAGGCATCACAAAGTGTTCGCCCTTATAGATATGGTTGAAACGGGATGCGATATCACGGGCCATCTCAATATGTTGAACTTGATCACGACCAACCGGTACACGGTTAGCGTTGAACATCAGAATGTCCGCAGCCATCAGCACAGGATAACTGAACAAGCCCATGGTTACGCCCTTGTCTGGATCATTGCCTTCGGCAACATTTGCATCCATGGAAGCTTTATAAGCATGAGCACGGTTCATCAATCCCTTAGCGGCCATGCAGTTGAGCATCCAGCACAACTCAGGAATCTCAGGGATATCGGACTGACGGTAGAAAGTCGAACGGTCAGTATCCAGCCCCAAAGCCAGCCAGGTAGCGGCAACCTGACGAGTAGAGTCCTGCAGAAGTTCAGGATCCCAGACACCAATAATCGTGTGGTAGTCAGCCAGAAAATAATAGGACTTGATATCGTCCCGACGACTTTCTTCAATGGCCGGCCGGATAGCACCAACATAGTTGCCCAGATGGGGTGTACCGGTAGGCTTGATGCCGGTCAGGGTCTTGGCTTGTTTGGAGATCATGCTCATGGAGAACCGTCTGTTTCAGTATCGGCGCAGAGCATGGATTTACTCAGGCCTGCAAAGGTTCAGGATTATAAGGAACCTATAGCTTACGGCAACCGTAACCCGACGATCTAACAGGAAGGTTAGCCCTCAGGATAAATCAGATTTATCTCCAATCTGAATATCTGTGCTCTTTTCAGAATTCAGCATGCATAAACAGGAGATTTGACAATATCATATAACATGAGGATCAGAGGTTCTCAGAGCTCATCATCAGCTCATTCCACCATGACTTTCTCGGGAGATACATCGAAAAACGAGAACACGCTGCTCGGTAAACAAAGCTTTGCGAAAGTACGAGAATTAATGTCCTGCTTCCGGTTCACCTCCGTTGCACAGCTATCGCCGGAACCTGGGGGCTATTCCAATGCTTAATTTCAACCCCATCGCCTGCTATTGCTCAATGGCTCAGCGACGGCTTCCCATTCAACGACGGCTTCCATGCCAGGGTGGCCCTATTTGTATTTGGGTATTGAGCCTTACCGGCATGTTTGCGCTACTTTCCATGAAACCCGCTGAAAAGCACACTGGTGAGAACCCTCAACCAGCATGATGTGATAGGGTTACGACAAAAATTTCGATTCAAAATACGATGCCAGAATTACCAGAAGTCGAAACCACCCGCCGTGGCATATCGCCACACATTACAGGCCATCAGGTTGAAGAGGTTATTGTTCGCCAACCACGGTTGCGCTGGCCTGTAAGGTTAGACCTGCCACAGTTGTTAGAAGGTCAAACCCTCAGAGCTATTGAACGTCGAGCCAAATATCTTCTGCTACATTTTCCCGGTGGAACATTAATTGGCCACCTTGGTATGTCTGGCTCCATGCGAATCCTTCCGGCTGGAACACCTGCCGAAAAACATGATCATGTGGACATTGTTTTCGAAAACAACAAGCTGCTTCGATTGACAGATCCACGCCGCTTTGGCGCCATGGTTTGGACCGACCAGCCTCTTGAACATCACGAATTACTTTCCAGGCTTGGACCTGAGCCGCTGTCAGAACAGTTTAACGGCGAACTTCTTTTCAATCGTTCCCGCAAACGCAAACAGGCCGTGAAAACCTTCATTATGGATAACCATAATGTTGTTGGAGTGGGAAATATATACGCTAACGAGGCATTGTTTATGGCTGGTATCCGCCCAGATCGAGCCTGTGGGCAAATTTCCCGTAAACGTTACAATGTGCTGGCAGATGCCATCAAGACAGTTCTGGCACGAGCTATAGAGGTTGGTGGTACAACGTTGAAAGATTTTGTGGGTGGTGATGGCAAACCCGGATACTTCGCCATTGAACTCTCCATGTATGGCCGAGCCGGAGAGTTCTGTAAAGAATGCGGCACAACCATTCGGGAAACTCGCCTGAATAACCGCAGCACATGCTTCTGCCCTCAATGCCAGAAATATTAACTTTCTCTTAAGCCGTTACTTGGACCAGGGGGCATTCTCAATTAGGCATCGAACTCGGCAATGCCCTTCGGGTGGCGCTGAAAGCCGCCATTGCCACAGGCTTCCACCTTTATAATCCAAGAACTCTTAGCCCCCTTATTCACACCATGTATCAAAAGTTGTCAGTAATAATGATCTGGGTGTGTTCTGGCTATGACTCCTTAAGGTGCAACTCAGACAAGAACTGATATAGTTGTTAAAAGACTATTCGCGGGAGGATTAATAACTATGACAACGGGAATCATCAACCTGAGAAAAGCAGCCTTGGCTTTAATTACAGCTCTGGCTCTCGGCATTTCGCCAGTTTTCGCTGCCAAAGGGCCAACTCAGGCTCAGGCTGAAAACCCCAGTTTCTTTGCCATGACCGGCGATCTGCTGATCGCGCGTCCTCTGATGCTGGCAACAACTGTTATTGGTGGTGCTGTTTTCGTAGTCAGCTCTCCATTTTCTGCTGCCGGTGGTAATCTACTGGGTGCTGCGAATACCCTGGTAAAAAAGCCTTTTGATGCGACCTTCCGTCGCTGCCTGGGATGCTCTTTCCCAAGTGAAGAAAGTTTGTAATTCTCTCTGACTATTCAGCACTATCACGCTTTATTGTTTTCCTGATAGTGCTGAAAACCTCCATTTTTTCATCCTTTTTAAATTAACCCCTGCCATTGCTTGCGAGCTTTCCTGTTTCACAGGTATTCTTTGACTGCGCAGGAAATATAACCACGGTCGTATAAGTCAAAAAATAGATAAATACCCCTTAAAAACAAGAATGCGCAGTAAAAGGAATTGCAACTATGGAACCCTCCATTTATCAAGCTCCTGAATCGGAAGTCGTAGAATCCAGCGAACAACTGTACGGTTCTGTGGAAAAAGGCCTTGCAGGTGATTATGACTTTTCCGTCAGTGAAATTCTGAGTGAAGCCTGGGGCAAAACGAAAGGCAGCAAGCTCACTATTCATATTGGCTATGCTATAGCATTTGCTGTGTACATTGGTGCAATCGCCATTATGGTTGGCGCTACTTTTGCCTTGGGTGATTCGGCTCTTTTCGGCATTCTTACCCAGGTTCTGATTACTGCCATCGGTACTCCTTTGATGGTCGGGTTGTTTATGTTGGGCTTAAAGCGTTCAGTCATGTCGCCAATATCTGCCTCTGAGCCTCTCCAGTATTTCCACAAAACCCTGCCGCTGCTTGGTTTATCTATCGTCGCAACTGTTTTCATCATGGTAGGTTTTCTACTGCTGATTCTTCCCGGCATCTACCTTTCTTTTGCTTATATGTTTGCGGGCCCTCTGTGTGCAGAGAAGAACATGGGAGTTTGGGATAGTCTGGAAACCTCCCGAAAAGCCATTACCCACCGCTGGTTCAGCTTTTTTGGCCTATTCCTGCTGCTGGGCATTATCAACCTGATTGCGTCTATTCCTCTTGGTTTAGGTCTGATCTGGACTCTGCCCATGACCAGCATTGCCATGGGTATTGCTTACCGCAATATGTTTGGGGTTGAGCCTCAGACTCAAGGGTAAAGCAGGTTCATGGCAGTACCTCATCAACAGATCGATACCACCTGGAAAGTTGAAACTCCTGAAGGTATCGATCTTCATGCCGAAGTTGCAGGCCCAGTACCACGGGCACTGGCGTATATAACCGACCTCCTGATACGGGGCGTAATTATGCTGGTGCTTGCTATTGCCCTTGGCCTATTGGGTTATGCCGGCCAGGGTATATTAATGATCTGTGCTTTTTTGCTGGAATGGTTTTACCCGGTTGTTTTTGAGGTATTCCGGCAAGGCCAGACTCCCGGCAAACGCCAGTACGGTATTGCGGTGGTGAATGATGACCTGACTCCTGTTATGCCCGGCACATCTTTTATCCGTAACCTTTTACGCACTGCGGATTTTCTGCCGTTCTTCTATATGGCAGGTTTAGTCAGCATGTTAACCACAAAACAGTTCCGCCGATTGGGAGATCTGGCGGCTGGAACACTGGTGATTCATGTTCCACCAAAGCAAGATACGGAACAGTTGCCGAAAGTATGCCCAACTGCTCCCACAATTCCGCTAAACAGCAATGACCAGACTGCAATTATCGACTTCACCCGCCGTCATGAACAATTGAGCACACCCCGTCAGCAGGAGCTGGCCAATATTCTTGAACCACTGTTAAAAGACAAAGACGAGAACGCTGTAACCAAACTTCGCAGCCTTGGTGTCTGGTTATTGGGAGGTTCGGGGAAATGAAGCAGCAAACCTTTGAAAAAAATCACTGTGCCACTTGGGAACTGCTTGAAACTGAGTTTGGTGAAAGTACACCAAAAAGTAAAAACGAAGATAAGCCACAGTTTGATAAAAGTCGCTTCGCCCCTTTGTACCGGGAAACCTGCCATCACCTGGCTCAGGCTAAACACCGTAGCTATAGCCCACACCTTGTTGATCGCCTGAACCGCCTGGTTCTGGTGATGCATAACACCCTGTACAGCAACAATTCCCGATTCCGCTACCAAGGGCTTCGGTTTCTGATTCAAGATTTCCCTCAGGCTTTGTATGACAACAGGCGTTATATCGGCATATCCGCCGCCCTGTTTCTGCTTCCCGGTCTATTTATGTTTATTGCCTGTCTGACCAACGATTCCATGATCTACACCATGATGGAACCGGTACAAGTGCGTCAGTTTGAAGCTATGTATGATCCGGCTAATAGCGCTTTGGGCCGTGAACGACAGTCCGACACTGATTTGGCGATGTTTGGTTATTACATCCAGAACAATATCGGCATCAGCTTCCGTACTTTTGCCAGCGGCATTGCCTTTGGCTTGGGCTCGATCTTCTTTATGGTTTTTAATGGGCTAAATATTGGCGCGGTGTTTGGCCACATCACCCGTATTGGTTTTGAAGAAACCTTCTACCCCTTTGTAGTTGGTCACGGCAGCTTCGAACTAACAGCTATTGTTTTTAGCGGTGCTGCCGGTCTGAAAATGGGATTTACCTTACTGGCTCCAGGTTCTTATCGCCGCCTGACTGCTCTTCGCCTGGCAGCAAACGACGCTATTCGTATTATTTACGGTTCTACCCTGATGCTGTTAATTGCAGCATTTCTGGAAGCATTCTGGTCTTCCAGTTCAACTCTTCCTGTCGCTGTGAAATACGGTGTAGGTGCCCTGCTGTGGGTACTGGTTCTGGGCTGGTGTACGTTAGCGGCAAGAAAAGTCGGCAGGCGGAGGCTTGGATCATGATGGATCTTGGCAAAATCCGCATTAATCCACGCCTGCGAACACACTGGGAAGCTGTTGATCTTGGTTTTACCCTCGCCCGCAGTTGGTACAAAACCCTGTTCCTGAGCTGGGTTCTTCCTGCAGCCACACTACTGGCGATTCTTACATTAATCTTTCATGTCTTTGAGTGGCCACTCTGGATTCCAACAGTCATTGTCTGGTGGCTAAAGCCTTTGTGGGATTCATCACTTCTTCTGTACGGCAGCAGAGCTCTTTTTGGTGAAACCCTTTCCGTTGACTATTCCATGAAAGGTTCCCTGGGCTTTCTTAAACCAGACTGGTTTGCATGGTTAACCTGGCGTCGTTTAAGTCCAGCCCGCAGCTTTGTTATGCCCGTAACAGGGCTTGAAGGGTTAAAGGGTGAACCTCGTTCTCGCAGGGTTGGTCTGCTGACTCAGCGCTCCGGCAGCAGCTCCTTCTGGATAACAATTGTCTGCCTTGTTATGGAAGTTTCTCTGACTGCCGGCTTTTATGCACTGATCCTGATACTTATTCCTGAAACAGTCGATTTCAATCTGCAAACCATTGCAGAAAGTGAATCTGTTTTTGCTGATATGATCGACAATTTTGTCGCTCTTATGGCTTCGGCTCTTATCGCACCTTTTTACACTATGGCTGGTTTTGCCTTGTACATTAACCGTCGTATAGAGCTGGAAGCCTGGGATATAGAAATTCATTTCAGGGACATGGTTTCTCGCCAGAAAAGCAGAAAGCCAAGAGCCTCTGTTTCAAAAGCTGCACAGCTGTTCCTCGGAGGTATTCTTTCCAGTCTGCTGCTTTTTGCAACGCCGCAAACTACTGAGGCTGCTCCTCTCAGTCAGTTGAGCCGGGAGAGCGCCAAAGAACAAATCACTGAAGCTCTCAGAGGTGAAGATTTTCATGTAATGGAAACCAAGACTGGCTGGCGCCTTAAGGAAAACCCGGAAGAAGACTCCTCTCTTTCCGAAAAGCTCCCAGAATGGTTTATTGATGTTATTGATTGGCTTGCAGGGCTTCTTCGTCCGGCAGGCAGTAACGGTAATAGTTCGAGTGTATTCATAATAGCGTCATTCCTTGAACTACTGGTTTGGGCTGCTGCTATTGGAGCCGTTGCCTGGCTGATTTATCACTATCGGCAGGGTATTCGTGCCCTGTTTACCTCGGTAGATCTTGCCAGACACAAAAAACCGAAAGTCGCTGCACCAGAGGTTATGTTTGGCCTGGATGTTCGTCAGGAAAGCCTGCCTGACGATATCCCTGCAGAAGCCTCAGCACTCTGGAGCAAAGGGGAGTTTCGAGCTGCGCTTGGCCTGTTATATCGAGCCACACTGTCTGAATTGATTCATCGTTATGAGTTTGAATTCCATCCCGGCCATACCGAGCGTGAGTGCGCTGATCTTGTTCACAAAGGTCAGAACGAAGAGCAGGTTTCTGAATGTTTAAACAACTTTGTACTGAATCTTACCGAACAATGGCAGTGGACTGCTTACGGACACAGGCAACCCGATACAAAAGCCTTTGAACATCTCTGCGAGAATTGGCAGGAGGTGTTCCCGGCATGAGTCAGAACAAGAATTCAGTTTTTCCCGTTGCCTTACCGTTAACCATTATTGGTGTGCTGGTTATTGGTTTTGGCATCAAGCTATTTCTTGATCGCTACGAACAATACGAAGAAAGTATTGATACCGGCTGGAGCCTGGAAGCCAAAATTAACCCTTGGCTGGCCGCACAACGATACCTTGAAAATCTAGGTTACGGTGTTGAAAGCTACGAGCGAATGGAAGAGCTGGAACCTGATCTTCAGGACCAAAATAAACCCGGTACCATTCTGATAACAGATATTGAACTGGTCATAAGTCAAAGGCGAGTTGATCAATTGCTGGAGTGGGCGCAATCAGGGGGGCACCTGATTGTTGGTTTGCCCAATTCCCTTGATGGCCGCACTCACGAACTGCTGCAGCATTTCGGCGCATCTGTTGTAGAACCAGAGGAAACTGAAGCGGCGAAATCTAACGAACGACAATCTCTTGCCGAGTTGATGCGCGAGTTCGACAGGCAGAAGGAAAGCCCTGATAAGAACAGCAAGCAAACGTTTGAACAGTGGGCAGAACAGAGCCGCCCAGGCAGTTGGGAATCTGCCAAAGAAAACGAGTTTGTGCAGCTGGAATTCTCAGGTATGGATGAGCCTGTGGAAATTCATATGAGTCTTTACCAGCAGCTGAACCATCCCTGGCTATACATTGATGAACAAGACGAACAAAACTATATCGACGAAAATCCTCGATCTCATATTCCCGATTACTGGGCTGGTAATGAGGCAGGCATTCAATATATGGAGTTTGCAGAAGGTGATGGTCATGTCACCTTCCTCACCAGCCCAAATATCTGGCAATCATCCAAAATAGATAAACACGACCATGCCTGGTTGTTATGGAAACTCTCTCCTTCTGGCAGGTTTGCTGTTGTGTATGGTGCCAGCATGCCAGCATTATCAGCTGTGATTTGGAAATTTGCGCCAGAAGCGGTCTTTGCCTTTTCTGTACTCCTGCTGTTCTGGTTGATTTACCGGGGCCGACGCTTTGGTGCTATCCGAGAAGCATCCACCACCAGACGCAGAGCCATTGCCGAACATATTCGCGCCTGTACTGATTACCTATGGCGTAACAAGCAAACCGAAGCTCTGCTTAATCCATTGCAGAAAACAATAGAATTACGGTGTCAGCAGGTGTGTCCAGGATGGCAAAACCTGGACAACACCCAACAAATTGAGTGGCTCGCCAACCACTGCGGAGCCACTGAAACAAACGACATGGAACAGATAGCTGCCGCCATGGCAGCGAACACCCCAAATAACGAATCAGAGTTCGTATTGTCTGTACGTGTTCTGCAAAGAATCAGGGAATCACTTTTATGACTGACAGTTTTGAAAACAGGGATAGTAATAAAGACGAGCTGCTTCCCTTACTCCAGCAATTGCGTGACCGTATCAACAATGCGGTTATCGGCCAGCCTCAGGTGGTTGATCAGGTTTTGATTGCCCTGCTTGCTGGAGGCCATGTTCTTGTGGAAGGTGTTCCCGGCCTTGGTAAAACTTTACTGGTTCGCACTCTGGCTGAAACTATTGCCGGAAACTTCCGCCGGGTTCAATTCACTCCCGATTTGATGCCAGCCGATATTACTGGCCATACCCTGTATGACATGAACAAAGGCACCTTTCAAATTCGTAAAGGACCAGTGTTTACCAACCTTTTATTGGCCGACGAAATTAACCGTGCTCCCGCCAAAACCCAGGCCGCTCTTCTTGAGGTTATGCAGGAGCATCAGGTTTCTATCGAAGGAACATCCCATAAAGTTTCTCAGCCATTTATGGTTATGGCCACCCAGAACCCTATTGAACACGAAGGTACTTACCCACTGCCGGAAGCGGAGCTGGATCGTTTCCTCCTGAAAGTATTTATCGATTACCCTTCAGTAGATGATGAAGCCCTCCTGACCCGGATTATTTCAGGCTGCAGCAAGGATACTCCGGAAAACGCAAGCAGTTCGCCTGTTTTCAATGCCCAACAGATTGAACAGTTACAGCAGATTGTTGCCACTATGCCAGTGGATAATCAGGTGGTTGCCTATGCTGTGCGCTTGGTACGCGCAACAAGGGAAAGTGTTGTTTTTTCCCGTGGTGCAGGAACCCGAGCCTGCATTGCATTGATCAATACTGCACGAGCTTATGCGCTGCTCCGAGGTGCAGACTTTGTTCTCCCTGATGATGTAAAAGCGATGGCCATTCCAGTTATGCGTCATCGAGTTGCACGCTCTGTGGATATGGAAATTGAAGGCGTGGATACCGACGCGTTGCTGGCTGATCTTCTGGAGCAGGTTGAAGCACCCAGACTATGAGACCATCTCGTAAGTTTTTAAAACTTATTGCCGTATGGCTGGCACTGGCTGTGCCGCTGGCAGTACTGCGATATCTGGATCAGGTTGATACCGCAGAAAGTTTTTCCAGCCTCTGGTGGATGGTTGGTATTTCTGTGGCGTTTTTTTCCTTTATCGACCTCTATCGCGGAACAAGATTTAAAGCCATCACAGCATCGCGAAAACTGCCTGCAACACTAGCCGTAGGCATTCATCAACCTGTTGACATCACCGTTACTAACCCTCTCGATTTTCCGGTTAAAACGACAGTGACTGATCACTGGCCGGAAGAAATAGAGATGACCAAAATGCCGGTAGATCTGGAGATTCCGGCAGATAATAGAGCAGAGATTCGTTATCAGTTAAAAGCGACTCGGCGCGGACAATTAGAGTCTGGGCTTGTAGATATGCGTGTTCGCTCCAAGTCAGGCTTCTGGGACTTTCGGTTACTGCTGGGAGAACCATCCAAAGCACGGGTTTATCCAAACTTTGCACCGATTTTTAATGCTGAAACGTTAAGCCTTGATCAACAAATTAACCGTCTTGGCGCTCACCAGCTGCAGCAGCGCGGCTCCGGTATGGATTTCCACCAGCTGCGGGAATTTCGCCAGGGGGATGTGCTCCGACAGGTAGACTGGAAAGCCAGCTCTCGCCTGCAAAGGCTTATATCCAGGGAATACCAGTTTGAACGTGATCAGGACATTATCTTTTTAATGGACTGCGGTCGTCGTATGCGTGCCAGAGATGAAGGCTTAAGCCACTTTGACCATGCCCTCAATGCCATGCTGCTCACTTCATGGATTGCCCTGAGACAAGGTGATGCAGTGGGATTCCAGAGTTTTGCCAATGGCACACAGCAGGAACAACGCTGGCTGGCTCCCGCCAAAGGCCAGATCACTGTTAACCGTATTCTCCAGCAAGCTTATGATCTGCACAGCACAACCACTAACAGTGACTTTGTCGAAGCCGCCGAACAATTGATTACCCACCACAGAAAGCGGGCACTGGTTGTTTTAGTCACCAATATTCGGGAAGAGGATCGGGAAGACCTACGCGCTGCAACTCGATTGCTTGCTGGAAAACATATTGTGATGGTGGCCAGCTTGCGGGAACAAGTTCTGGATCAAATGGTCAAACAGCCTGTCGAAGGGTTTGAGCAGGCTCTGCATTACGCAGGTACACAACACTACCTGGATGAGCGAAAGCGTTTACTCCGCGAGCTTCGGAACTCTGGAGTTCTGGTTGTAGATGCACTTCCGGAAACATTGCATGTGGATATGGTGACTCAGTATTTGCAGCTGAAATCCAGTGGCCGTTTTTAATCACAAAAATCGTAATTTACGGAAAACAACTACAGCTTGGGATAGCACTATGAAAGCCTTAAGATTATTTTTATTCCTGTTTTTTTCATTCTCTACGTTCAATGTTTTTGCAGACAGCGTTTTAAGTGAACAAAGTGTAAGAAAGATGATGCGGCTTGTTGATCAGGCTTCTAATGACAGAAACCACAAAGTCATACTGTCTTACCTAACAGATGATGCCGTCATTATTTCCGATCTTCCGAACAAGATTGGCGAAACTCTAACCATGACCAAAGAGGAGTACAAACAGGGGCTATTAGCCGCATGGTCACTCCCTATGCAAATGACTTATTACACCAGAGGCTTGAAAGTTAAACTCTCTGCAGACAAACAATCGGCAATAACCACTCAGACAGTGCTTGAAACTGTCGTCCACAACGGGCGACTTTTGGCTTCTGCCTCCACTAAAGAAACCTCTGAGGTTGTGCTTGTAAATGGAAAACCGAAAGTGAGAAGAATTGAAGGGATTGTTTCCGTTAAATGAGGTCTCACTTTTCATGAATAAGCTGCCAGGAAGACTCCCAGCTTTCACTGAATTCGGGCGGGTGGAGAATATAGGAATCTCCAATATTTTCTACCCTATACCCCCAGGCCTTATAACGATCGATAGCTTCTTTCTTGGCAGCTCGAGGCACCATGGTTTTATCGAAGTGCTGCTCGCCGCCATGCATACTTCCCAGCAGTTGTACTTCCTCTGCATGTTTGAGGATAAGGCGCCAGCTATTCAGCTGCTTGGCTAAAATGGTATTTTCCAACGCCTCTACATCAGCAGTAATTTGTTTCAGGCTTCCCTTAGTCCGCAGCCAGTTTTCTCTGAAATATTCTTTCTCTTCATCTGAAGCATCCCGATCAACAGCACGAATTAATCGGGACAGAAGTTTTTCAGTTAAAAGGTGCTGTATACCGGCTGGTGCACTCACTACAGGTAAGCCGTGAAACACGACGCTATCTTCAACGTCATCGTCATATGCAGCTTTCGTGCGAACGCCGAAAGCCAGTGACCAGTCGTGAACCGGTATTGATTCCAGTACGGAATTCCAACAACTGGAATCGATGAACTTCAGCTGATCCTTTCCGAGCCCCAACTGTTTGAGACGAGCCAGTTGAATGATATGTGATGCCGTACCATGAGAGAGCATGCCTGAAAGAAGATCCAAGTCATAAAACCCTGAAGCCCTGGCATGAACAATGGCTTCTTCTGGTGGAATATACCCCAGAAAACAGGGAGCTCTCTTTTCAACGGTATCCCCCAAGGATTTGTGGATAACAAAAGACAGTAGCTCGAAAGCCATTTCCCACTGAGTGGTTAAAGTGTCATCGGGAAACATGAGAGAACCGCGATGAAGGGTGACATCCCCCCCATTCAAATATGACACCTGTACACCGGCCGGTACATTAAAAGACACAGGAATGAATAATGGTTTTATCATCGATTGCACCACTAAATCGTTCTCATTCCAGTGCATAAATGATCGAGAGTTCTGGCGCTCCAGATGCATAAGACGGGATGCCGCATCTGTAATAAAAACCGGTTGGTGCTCCAAAGACAGAGAAGGTTTAAGTAACTTCAGTTCAGGAGCAGCCACAGCAGAAAGTGCTCGTAATCCACGCCCTAACTTCACAAATAATGGGAAGATAGTTACTGGGTCCTGAAACTCATCCAATTTGTTTAACAAAGCTGCAGGTAAACGTGACTGACAGCCAGCGCGGGATTTCTGAGCTTCTACCCAATGATGTTTATCTTCAGGCTTGGTTGATCCTGTAAGGCTCAGAGGTAAGCGAATTTTATGAAGATAATTTACATACTGAGTCATATCCTGAAGATTGACCGAATACTGCATATCAGGGCTAGACTCCTGCTGATAACAAAAAGCCATCTGAACGTTCGGCTGGTAATCCAGAGAATAGTTTTTTATTTTCTTCTCTAACTCTTGGGGATTTAAAAGGGAATCTTCAGGCAGAATTGGTTGCCAGTTAGAACAACTTTCCGATTTCAGTTTGTGGACATACTCCGAAAACCGAATAACAACATTTGAGCTCTCAGAGCTATACATTGGCTTCAGATGGCCATGCACAACTTCACCATACTCAAGCCTGTAGTTATCAATCTGATTGGCATCAAGGCAGTAATCGGAATGACCGCAGATCTCATCATAAGCAGCTAAAGAAAGTGAAGAGAAAAAGCTGAGCGCAACAAAGCGGCAAGCTGTCTTTATAGATGCCGAACAAGAAGAGAAAGCCATACCCACCAACCATGTTTAAAATTCCATAGCAGTGAGACTCTGAAGAGCGATATTAAGTTCTAATAAGCGGTATTGTGATAACCGTAATAAAGTGTTTTGTTAGAGTTTCTAACAAACGAGCATTGGCAATGCAGCAAGTATAGAACCTCATCAAATGACACTGCCTATGCTCTTGCTGCACTCAGGGTATGAAGAAATCAGCTTAGGGCTTCAAAATCATCTTCCCGAAGTTTTGCCGTTCCATCTTCCTGCAAAACCCAAAGCTCATTGTGAATAACACCGCCTGCTTTGTTCATCTTCCAGCCAGACTTCAGCACTGCGCTCTCATCACTAACAACTTCAATGGAAGGCTCTATGTATTCAACATCTTTAAAACCATCATCAATTAGCTGCTGCCAGAAGGCCTGTATCTGTGCAGTGCCGGTAAAGGTGCCAAACGGGCGAGCATGCATAACAGCATCTGCCTCATATTGTGCTGCACAGCCAGCAGCATTGCCGGTGTTAAACGCGTTTTTCCAAGCGGAACTGGCCTTGTTAACCGCCGCTAAAACCTTGTTCGCTGTTTCTTCTGCAGACATCATACAATCCTCAAGTTGCTTTAAAGCAATGTAGCTCAGCATATGTGTGTTATAAACCGGGCTAACCAGAAATCACTTTTCGACCTCGCCGAACAATATGTACGATCACCTGCGTCACATGGCTATTTTCTGTGAGATTATTGATAGCGGCTCATTAAGCAATGCAGCTCAAAAACTTTCATTATCTCGTTCAGTTGTTAGCGAACACCTCAAAGCACTGGAACAAAAAGCCGGTACACGTTTGCTACACCGTACCACCCGCCGACAGCAGCTCACCCACACGGGCCAGGAGTTTTACTTCCATGCACAACAGATGTGTGCTGAAGCGGGAAAAGCCTGGCAAGTCACCCGTAAAACGGAGGAAAACCCTTCCGGACCTTTACGCATCAGCGCTCCTCACGCATTGATGGACAACCTTGTCATTCCCTGTATTAACAGGGTACTGGATAAACACCCAAACATTGAGCCTATACTCAGCGCTGATGATAAACGTGTTGATATTTTGGGAACGGAAACAGATATAGCCATACGTGTGGGCAGGTTACCGTCCAGCAGCCTGATTCAAAAGAAAGTGTCCAGTTTTCGTGATGCTCTGTGTGCCAACAGGTATTTCATTGAAAAGCATTCTTTGCCTATTGAGAACTTTCTCGCAGAGAGCTACCAGCAAAGAGTCCACTCACTGCCATTTATTGCTAATGGCTGGCAGAATGAGAATATAGCCATAACCGCAACCCATCAGGAACATTCTATTAAACTTGAGTTTCAGGCCTCCCGTTTTGCAAGCAACGTTTACATAGCCAAGAGCCTTGCCAAAGCAGGAGCAGGGCTTGCACTGCTCCCAGACTTTCTCGTTGCTGACACCCCTGAGCTTGTAAATATACTTCAGCATTGGCAACTGCCTGAAAACCCTGTTTATGCACTTCATACTTATGGAAACCAGCCACCAGCAGTAGTCAGTGCATTTTTATTTGCTCTGGTCAGGGAGCGCTCTCAATTAGGCATCGAACCCAGCATTGCCGAGAGCCTCTATGGGTATACCCAGAGGGCACTATAGGGCGCAGCATTGCCGGAATGCTTGCTGCCTTTCAAAATACTGCAACGCAGCCATGAAGAGTCAATGGCGAAGCGGATTTGATGACTGTCTCCGTTTTATTTGCTTTGGTAGATAAGTATTAACAAAGATTTAAAACTATCTTCGCTTGAACAATATGGCGAATAGTTAGTAGATCATATGATAAATCACCTTTATCGCACTCCCCCTATCCTTTATCCTCACCACGCCAAACATAAAAACCACGCCAAACACAAAAACCGCGGAAAATAAAACCTGTTCAGGGGGAACAATGAACATTCGCCACGTTGCTCATTCAGCATTAGCGGCTGCAGTAGCTGCCGTTATCAGTACCTCAACTGTTGCCAGTGAAGCTGTAGATAAAGGACTTACTCTCACTGCCGGCGGTGCTTACACCGATTTCGACAGCGAGCGTTCTCTGGACAATGCCTTATCTCCGGAGATTGGTGTCGGATATCGCTATAACAGTCAGCTGAGTGTTGAGCTGCTGTACTCTGAGTTCAAAACAGACCAGAGAGGCAACAGTAACAATGCTCGCCTGAAAAACTATCGACTTGATGGTTTCTATGATTTCGCTCCGCTTGGCAATGGTCTTACACCTTACATTGTTGCAGGTATTGGTGAGTTTCAGGAAAATCTGGAACATGCTAAAGATCGCGACGACACTCGCATGAATGTCGGCGCCGGTTTACGCACTTACCTCACACCTAACCTCTCGTTGCGTAGTGATTTGCGAGCTGTTCGCAGCCTCGATTACAACCAGACGGAAGGGATGATGAATGTTGCCCTGACCTGGACATTCGGATCCGTTAGCAAACCTGTTGTTGAAGCACCAATTGAACCAGCACAAATTGCAGAACCAGCGAAGCCTGTTCTTCAGGATAGAGACCGTGATGGTGTAGTTGATGCCAGCGACCTTTGCCCTAACTCTGCTGCCGGTGCTGTAGTCAATGCTTCTGGTTGTGTTGAGCAAGAAGCTATTGACCTATTGGTTGAGTTTGACTTTGATTCTGACAACGTTCGCAGCGCTGCTCTGGATCGTGTTGAAAAAATGGGCAAATACATGCAGCGCAACAGCGATATAAAAATTGTTGTTGAAGGTCATACCGACAATAAAGGTGCTGCCGCCTATAATAAGCGGCTCTCCCAAAAGCGCGCCGATGCGGTACGTACGATTCTGATTGAACAGTACAACATTGAAGCCAATCGGGTTGAAGCTGTTGGTTACGGCGAGGAAAAACCTGCTGCATCTAATGCAACCGATGAAGGCCGTCAGCAAAATCGCCGAGTGTTGGCCGTTATTCGCTAAGTGATAAAATAAAAAAGGCGGTGTGACTCACACCGCCTTTTTTCTGATAACTCATAACTTGATCGATCCGGTTTTATTAAGCGCTCTTCAGCAACTTACCTAGCGGATCATAAGCCGCTACACAGCGATAATCCCCGTCACTAAATGAGTAAAGTTTTGCTCCCCGGCAAACTCGGCTGGTCGTGTCCACAACCAGATAGCTGACAGGATATTTGGGCTTTCCATTTTCAAGAACCCGCTGGGCATCGCTCTCGCTGAAGTGAGCTCCCAAGTCTGTGTGTGAGTAGTACACGACCCTGGATGGATTCACCTCTTTCAGACTGCGTTTTAAAAGGGAATGGTCGCACATGTCCAAAGAGTGTTCAGCACTATGAACCGTTCCGTCACTGTAAATCAAACCACAGACTTCTTTCGGATAAAGCTTATTGCAGTGCTGATAAACTCGTCTCAGGGTTTGCTGATTCAGTAAGTCCATTTATGTTTCTACCTTCCTTTACTTCTTCGTGTTTATTTCAGAGGGTTTAAATATTTTACAGCTTGGACTTCCCCATTACCTTGGCCGGAATTTTTGTAATAGCGAAGCCCAACAACAAAGTTGCCGCATAAACAACAAAGTTGCCGCATAAACAACAAATTCACGAGACAGGTTAATCCCCTCATACGGCTCTGTTCACACAACCTTACCGCCATGCCCGAAGACGCAAGAAAAAGTCGCCGGAAAATGCCAGTGAAAAGTCAGGAGCAATCAGAAAAATTCCCGTCATGGTGGCCTGCGACCGCCAGCAACATGTAACCGATGCCGTTCTCGAACATGTGAGTAACGATGAACTCTTCACGCAACTGGCAGACCAACTCAACGTGACGCTGAAAGAGTTGGTCACATTCAAACAGCCAATGATAAGCGTTGGCTTAACCCACAGTTAGTGTGAACAGAGCCTATCTCTTTGTGCCCAAGTATTTAACCATGAGGGGCTCTTTCCATAAGAACGCTCCCTAGCACCTAACCTTCTCCTTTTCGGTTACCATTTGCCGCTGGCGCATGAGCCAGGATGCGATCAGCAAGGCGTGAGAATGGCAGGCTCTGAATCCACACTTTGCCCCGGCCACTCAAAGTCGCAAGAAAAATCCCTTCCCCTCCGAATACCATAGATTTCAAACCGCCAGCCCTTTGAATGTCGTATTCAATATCACCAGAGAAACCTACCAGGCAACCGGTATCTAAACGAAGGGTTTCACCATTCAACTCCCGCTCAACAACTGTGCCTCCGGCATGAATAAATGCCATGCCATCGCCTTCCAGCCGTTGCAGGATGAACCCTTCTCCACCAAAGAATCCCGCCCCCAGCTTGCGATTAAAAGTAATACTGATACTTGTACCTAAAGCGGCACAAAGGAAGCTGTCTTTCTGGCATACAATCCTTTCACCGAGCTTGGACATATCCAGTGCAACAATAGAACCAGGGTAAGGAGCAGCGAAGCCAACACGCTTTTTACCCATACCCTCATTGGTAAAGTGTGTTGTGAAAACAGATTCACCCGTCAGAGCACGCTTGCCAGCAGAAAACAACTTCCCCATAAAACCCTGATCGGGTTCCGAGCCATCCCCCATGCGAGTTTCGAAGTTAATATCCTCTTCCATAAAGGTCATAGCTCCAGCTTCTGCAACGACTGTTTCCTGAGGATCAAGCTCAACCTCAACCAACTGCATATCATGGCCGCGAATTTCGTAATCAACTTCATGACAACGCATATTTATTATTCCCTTAATCGAATGGGTGTTATTAGCGCCATAGGTTATCAAGAGAGCTATTTATAAAACACCTGCAGATTTATCCATATGTTCATCCATATGTTCATCAATGCGTCACACCCTTTGATAAGAACACCCTCTCAAGCCAGCACTACCAGTGAATGCGTTTAAGTACAATGACGGAGCTCCGCTTCAAAACTTCAAGGCTGGGACAAAGTATAATTATCTGTGCCTGATATTGTGGCTCTGGAAGTATTACTACAAAAGAGAGCACGCAATGCCACGCTTCGCTTTTTTCGCACACCTGATAGCTGCAACCAGCCTTATATTTCTTACCGGTTGTGCAACCAACACTCCATTAAACTGGATGGGATTACATCCTGAGTTCGATGCAGCTCCAATAACTCTTAAAGAAAAACGAGCTTTGGTGATCACTACCAGCCAGGCCACACTCGGGGAAGGTGGCAGCGCCACTGGTGTATTTGCCTCTGAGATGACCGGCCCCTATTACCAGTTCCTCAACAGCGGTATGGATGTAGATATAGCAAGTATTAAAGGCGGTAAAATTCCTGTAGATCCACTGTCTTTCTATTGGTTTATTAAGGCTGAGTCTGATCAGCACTATTTGGAAGATAAAGAGTTCCAGGCCAAAACCAATAACTCCCTGAAAATTGATGACGTAAATATCAATGACTACGACATTGTTTTCCTATCTGGTGGATGGGGAGCAGCTTATGACTTTGGATATTCCGATGTGCTGGGTGAGAAAATATCTCAAGCATATGCTCAGAATAAAGCGATTGGTGGGGTTTGTCATGGACCACTCGGTTTACTGAAAGCCCGAAAGCCTGATGGCAGCTTGCTGGTAAATGGTTTGAAGATGACAGCGGTGACTGACCGTCAAGTCAGTCAGTTATTTGTGACTGAAACTCCGCAGCACCCAGAAAACGAACTGCGCAAAGCCGGAGCAGACTTTGAAAGTGACTGGAGCCTGATTGATATTTTCTCTAACCATGTAGTGACTGATGGGCGGATCATTACTGGCCAGAATCAAAACGCGGGTGAAGAGGTTGCTTACAAGCTAATGGAACTTATAAAAAATAATCAGTAAATTTCAAGCAAAATAAATACGGCCCTCAATAGGCCGTATTTACTTTTATACAGATTCTTTCAGCAATTTACTCATTGGCTTAATTAGCTTTTCAGGTGCATCTTTAGGTGCAAACCGCTGTACTACATTGCCTTCGGCATCCACCAGAAATTTAGTGAAATTCCACTTAATGCCTTTAGAACCAAGCAACCCTGGAGCCTTGTCTTTAAGGTAAGTAAACAGCGGATGTGCGTTACCTCCGTTCACATCAACCTTACTGAACAAAGGAAAAGTTACACCAAAGTTAATTTCGCAGAATTCGCTGATTTCATTTTCAGAACCAGGCTCCTGATGGCCAAACTGATCACAGGGAAAGCCTAGTATTTCCAGCCCTTGTTCCTGATATTTTTTATAGATCGCTTCCAACCCTTTATATTGAGGAGTAAAACCACACTTACTGGCCGTATTCACAATAACCAGAACCTTACCGCGATACTCTTCCAGAGAAACAGTCTCACCTTTTATTGTTTGAGCTGAAAACTCATAGATACTCATATCTCCCCCTCATTTTCTATTTTTTTCTTCTACGTCTACTCAGTCTGCGTAGATCATGAAGGCACTGAACCTTAGTATATGAATCCAAGAACCATTCATTCCTATATGGACAGCGAGCATAACACACCTGTTACCCCCACCTGCGAAGCAACAGGAAAAAGTGCTATCTATAATAAAAATCCTTATGCTTTTTTATCAAAGACTGCGAATTTTTATGGGCTTACCAAAACCCTCTTTTAGAGGCAGACCTTGCTGGTTGAAAAGCTATAAACAGGAACACGTAAAATCCAGTTTTAACTTGCTCCATGCAGACCTGTTAACCAAAGCAGTCATTGATTGAAAAGGCTGATAAGCTTATCCGGTAACAACCGGATAACATCAATCGATAGCGAAAAGTTAATATGCTCTGGAAGCTCGCCTGTTTTCGTAAAGCAGTTTTGGGTCTCACCCTTATCACAATCTTCATAAGTGGTTGTAACTGGCTACCAAAAGAGCCTGAAGATATTTTTCAACCAGCAAGCTTCCAACAGCTGGATGGCTGGAACCAGTTACAGGCCACAGGCCTGAAAGCAGCCTTGCTTGAAAGCTGTACCGTTTACAGTCAGCGCGAAGGTAATGTTGCGGATGACCCACGCTTTGGCACCTATGCACAGTGGCATTCCATCTGTGAAACATTACCGGTACTTGAAGACAACGTATTACCAGGATTCTTTGAAAGTGAATTCGTCGTCTATCAAATTTCGCCTTGGGAAAAAGGATTGTTCACCGGCTATTTCACGCCGCTACTCCACGGTAGTCGAACACGCTCTGAACGCTACTCTACCCCCTTACTTCATGTTCCTTCTGACCTAATTCGTTTTAACCCTAATGACTTCGGCCTGGTAAAAATTGATCAAGATCGCCCAAATCGTATGCTAGCCGCAAAAGTCAGAGATGGTTGGATGGTGCCTTATGATGACAGGGAAGGGATTAACCAGCGAGCGGAACAGGGCGACTATGATGACGATGTTCTTTTCTGGGTTGATGACCGGGTTGATCGCTTCTTCTTGCAAATTCAGGGTTCCGGAACCGTTCACCTTGATACCGGTGAAGATGTTCAGGTGCGTATTTCTGGCCGAAACGGTCAGGAGTACTTTGCTATTGGCCGTTACCTGAAACGTAATGGTCTTCTAGAAAAAGTTTCCATGCAAAGTATTCGACAGTGGCTGGATGAAAACCCTGAACGTTTGGATGAAGTTTTATACACCAACCCCGACTTTATATTTTTCTCTGAACTTGGCAAGCCTGGGCCGATAGGTGCACAAGGGACACGCTTACTTCCTGAACACAGCGCCGCTGTGGACGACAGCGTTATCCCTTTAGGCACACCAATCTGGCTCAGTACAACGCTTACCTATGATGAAACACCGTTCGCACGAGCCATGGTAGCGCAGGATGTAGGATCTGCTATTCAGGGCAATGCCAGAGCCGACATCTTCTTTGGGGCAGGAGATAGTGCTGCTCTGAAAGCTGGTTTTCAGAATGCCGGCGGCAAGCTTTTTGTTTTGCTGCCCAAACAATCAAAAAACCGATCAAAATGATCCGTGTTGATTAATAAACGCACAATAAAGCTTTTTTAATCAACAGGTTATAATCATAAACCTGCATCAGGTAGCTTCTATAAGTGCACGACAAACCTCGTCCAATAATAAAATCCAGATGCGCGAGAGTTACATCGAAATGGCAGCATCCCGATAACTTGATTCAGAAGAACTCGTGGCAGGATTAAGAAAGCTCGAGAAGATAAAAACCATGGAACAAGAGCTTGAGGCAACACTTGGTGAGCAAGTAGTCAGCACAGAAAATTAAGCTTCTCTCTTTAAGTTCAGAAATGAGCTTCTCTAAAAGAGGCACTCATTCCTGTTGAAGCTTTATCAACTCATTTCCAGAACGGTATCCACCAGCCTGAAAATACCACTGGCCGCTTCGCTGATACTGCCAGCTAACATATAAGCAGGAGTGGTTACCAACTTATGGTCTTTATCCACAACCACATCATGAACAGGGCACTCTTTATGAACAGCGCCTGTTTCCTCAATAGCTGAGGCAGTATCCTGATCATTACCGATTGTGCATTGCACACCTTCGCCGAAAATCTTTGCCGACATCACCGGTGCAATACACATCAAACCAACAGGTTTACTGACTGCCTTAAAGCTCTGCACAGCGGTTTTCACATCATCTCTTACCGCAACATCTTTACCTTGAAAGGCAAAGTTACAAAGATTCTTTGCCGCTCCAAAACCACCGGGAATAATCAGGGCATCATACTGATCTGCGGTGAGTTCGCTCAACATTTTGATATTACCGCGAGCAAGGCGGGCAGCTTCCACCAGCATATTGCGGGTATCAGCCATTTCTTCACCTGAAATATGATTGACTACATGATGCTGGTCAGCATCCGGAGCAAAACACTGATAACTGGCACCGTTTTGATCCAGCCGTAACAAAGTCAGAACAGATTCGTAAATTTCAGAGCCGTCATAAACACCGCAGCCTGAAAGGATAATCGCAACTTTCTTTTCCATTGTTTTGCCCAACCCCTCTTTGGAATAAGACCCAGAATATAAACCCATGAGAACGCCCCCTGGAGAACAGAACATAGCTTATTGAGAAATAATCTTTTGGGATTGGCGTAATCCAAGGAGGTTTCCAACAATGACACTAAAGGTGTTATAACCTTTAGTGTCGGGTATCTGTACTGCCGAGTTCTTCCCTTCTGTTTTGAACCGCCGCCATCAATGCCTGACGATTGTCGTCATCCAACTCTTCATCATTGTTGTATCTGTTCTGCAGGGCATCCAGAGTATCGTGATCCTTGGCTGTTCTTATAACACCGTGTTCCTGCACAGTCATCAAGGCCTGATCCAGACCCGGCACAGTGATATCACGATCTGCAAGTTTTCGATCGTGCTTTCCTTTATCAGGAGAAAGGTAGGACTTCCCCTCAACGGCGTGAACATCTAAGTTAGAATCCTGTGACTCCTGCGATCGACCAAATACCATGCTGGTAGCCTTCTGCCACCAGCTTTGACTCTCCGGCTGTGAGCCTGTTGTGAGATTCCCCATAATCTATCCCTGAATTATGAAAATTTGTCGAAAGTTTTAGCCAATTGCATACCTGTGCGCAGTACAGGTCCCTTATGTAAAACCAGATTATCGGCATTATGTTTATCTGCGATAGCCTGCAAGTGTTGACCAACATCTTTCCGTAGAGCCCGCTCACTATCAATTGCTTCCTGCGCATCCATAAACCAGTCCGGAGGTGTATCCTCGACCTGCTGCGCCAAAGTAATGTCTGTAAGTGAGTCGGCAAGCTTCTGAGTTTCTTGCTTCATCACTTTGGTGGCTTTCATCAACCCCAGAGCCTGGTTATAGACATTTCCGAGAATTTCGTAGCCCTTGGCAACATTAGCACCCTCCAGTTCAGTTCCGGCTTCTTTGACGGCTTTAATGTGCAGGGATAGAACCTTGGAGTACTTCTTCCTCGTGGTAAAATACTGATCAACAACTTTCTTTTTGGCAGCTAATAGACGATCAAACTCTGGCGAGTTTTTCAGTGGCCCTATGGATTCATCGTCCAAATCACTGGAAAAATCCCCGACTCCCGAGTCTGTTGAAACACTGCTTTCCAGATCGTCTTCTAACTTATCAACATTGGCGTGCGCTGGCGAAGATGGTGATGGCGTTGTGAACTGTGTAGCCGGATGACTGGCAAGATCTTCAGCACCACGGTTTGTATAAACAGGTTCATTTTTTCTCAAGCCCTCATGCACTGGTTCCTGTTTCTTCGGGCTTGCTTGCAAAGACGCATAGGTTGGGTTTGTAGGGGAGTCTTTCTGCAAGGTTGAGTACACAGGATTTGTAGTAGTGCCTTTCTGCTCGACAGGCTTCGGTACAGACTGAAAAAGTCTGGAATACTCTGGCGTATCAGATAACGATGAAGATCTTGTTGTCTCAGACGCCACCGGCTCTTTCGTCCCCTTACCTTTATATCTCGGCGGTGGTACTGGCGGGCCTGATTCTGAACGCTTTTTTACATGCTCTGGTTTCACCGGGCTGTTACTGCCGGCATTCGGTAAGTCCGGTTTAGAAGGTGAAGACCGGGAAGGCAGCGGTGGTGGCAGAAAAGGTCTTGTCTGCTCAACGACAACGGGGGGCTTACTCGTACGAAAACGATCCAGAAGCTTGCTGCCAAACCGCCTCTTTTTTTTCTGAGCGGGAGCAGGTTTTGAATAAACATCATCCAAAGACTCGTAGGTTGTCTCCGACTTAAGCTCCGGTTCTCTCACCAGTGGTTCTTTAGCAGGCGCTTCACTTTTCACTTCGGCGGTTATTTTGCTCTCCGGAGTTTTGACTGCCTTCCCAATCCCTTCATAAATATTCTCCTGTACCTGAGGTCTGGTTTTTAGCAGCTGGCTGGGAGTATCCGGCTTATGTTTCTTAAACCGTCCAAAGAATTTACTTCGCTTACTTTTTGGCTTTTCCTGTTTAGCAACAGGCCGTTCACTTTGAACGGCCACCTTTTCTGATTTCAAATCAGACACCAGCTCTTTTTCAGGCAAAGAGGTGTTTTTGGCTGATGACTCTTCGAATTTGGTCGCTTTAGGGTAAACCTGCGGGCTGGTATCCAATGTAAAACTTATAGACTTCTGTTCCGAAACATTTTCTTGCGGCTTAGCTGGCGCGACATGAGCTGGCTGAAAATTCCTCAATGGGGCAGGTTTTTGCCAGTTTGAAGACTGCTGCATTTGTTTTTTTTGCGGTTGATACGCGGTCTGACGGGAAACTTGGCTGTATCCTCCCTGGCTGAAGTATCGGGTATGGGAACTCACAGGAGCCGTTTGGGGAGAAAAGCCCTGCCAGGCATTTTGCTGGGCATAACCAGAATACCCAGGCTGAGGGTATGAAGACTGGGGAAAAGGCGGAGCATGATAAACCGGTGGCTGCCATTGCTGTTGTTGCTGTTGCTGGGGAGGAAATACCTGAACATAGGCAGCTTGGCGAATGTAGCCCGGTTGATTCGTTCGAATCAAAACAGCATGGCGACTGTACAGCCCAGTATTAGGAAAACCTGGAGCCCGAGGAGGCCAGCTCTGGTGTTGTGGCTGGTTGTTTACATGAACGCTGAAGCCCCCATACTGCCCACTCTGAACAGTATGTATCTGGCTCTGATATCCACCATGGTTTAGACCTCGGATCCCCCCGGTATTACCAGGGGTTGCGTTATACTCCATCTGTTATTCCTGTCAGTCATGACACTTTAAAGATTAGCTTCTAAGGCACTCTCTGGGTCCTATCTCTTTCTGGGATTAGCCACTAACGTATCCAGCCTTGTTTCATCAATCATCTGCTGGGCTTTTGTGCCCAAAACGTTATTTTGGACAAAACTTGTAGACACAGCTCTGGCGATATGAGGCGTTTTCATCATTTCATAAATGCGCGTATTCATTAAAAGCTGGAGAGTCCTTTTTTCGTTAATAGTCAGCTGGGCATTGAGCATGACCTTCACCCTAAGCTTCATAACGTCACGCATACCCTTCATGCTTGCTGCTTGCTGAATAAAGTCACTTAACCCTTTTTTCCCCAGTTCAGACTGCCTGCCACCAATCAGTGCATCCCTAGCTGCCTGAACCTCAGTTTCTGTAATAGGTGTTGATGTGGGGTAAGCGAGGCTTTGTAGTTGTGGATTCTGCTGATATGAAGACTGCACTTGCTGTGAAGATTGTTGTGGGCGCTGCTGTGTTTTTTGTGGTGCAGGCTTACTCACTTGGGCTCGTTGCAGCGTTCTAACAGGCTCCTGTTGATAGGAAGATTTCTTGCTGCGTACGGCTTTACTTTGTTTAACCTTCCCCTGAAGTGCTTTGAGCTTTGCCTCAGCTTTACGGTTGGCTGCCGCATCCTTTCGATCCTGCTTCAAAGCTGATGAATACAGTTTCTCTGCTTCTTTCAAGCTATCAGCCTGTATAGTTACACTCCGTTCTGCCTTTCGGTAATTCTCTTCAGCCTGCACTCTAAGCTTGCTGCCTGCCGGGTGCTGTTGCGAAAGAATCACTGAATCCAACTGTTTTCGAGCCTTTCTCAATGCTCCTAAAGCCTGATTAAATTGCTGCTGCACCATCTGCAACCCACGTTTGGCATTCTTGCTCAAAGGGGTAGAAGGTGCGCTATCCGAATGGAAGCCTTTGTCACTACCCAACCTCACTTGAAGAGCGTTTCGTGAAGAAGAAAGCTCTATCAATTGCTGCGTTAACCTCTTGACCTCCGGTTCGGCAGCTTCGTCACCCTGCCGAACATCTGAGACAGCACGCTCTAAGTGGGTTTTCAAATCATCTTCCAGACTCCTAAGCCCTTCCAGCCGTGTTTCCAAGACTGCTCGGTCATCTTTTTTATGGAAAATTCCTGTTCTACCAGGATCATATAAACCAGACAGTACACTTATGTGGTCACTTGAAGAGGTCGCGACATCCAGATCCAGCTGATCCTGAGCCCCGGAAAGATCCAGTCCTGCTTTCTGGAGTCTGCTTTCTGCATCGATCAGCTGTTTCTCGGCTCTATAAAGGCCATTCCTACGGGTGGCTGGAGAATCCCATCCCACACTGTTTCTCAAATTTTCCAGTTTTCCGGAAGCTTCTTTAAACACTCTTAGAGCCTCAGTGTATTTCCCGGCCTTTTTGGATAACTGGGACACATCGTCTTTCAGTTCCCTGGCAACATGATTATTATCCAATACCCCACCGGCACCACGATTAACCAAAAAGGTGTCGTACTGCTTCAATACCTCAACATGCCTTTGAGCAAGAGCCTTTGTTGCTGCTTTAACCAGTTCGCGTTTGCCACCCAAAATGGCCTTTCCAGGGACGGTCTCCAATGTCCATTCCTGCAGCTTACCTTGCGGCTGATCAGTCTTTTGAGAGCCATGAAAACCACCAGCTTGCTGGATACCCTGAAGCCCACCACCATTGACAGAATGACTCATTAGCTCTCAGCACCCATATCAGCCTTTTTTATCCTTATTGGAGGTTATCGACCGGCGGCGCCTTTTTAGAGCTTCTGCCAGGTCTTCCATCATCTTTTCCTGATCTGTTTTCGGCATATTTTTGGGTGCCGGGCCACGGTTAACGTCTTGCGAGTTGCTTACGTTTTTAGATTTCGCCTTTATTTTCTCCCACTGATCCTGAAGGTCACTGGCTTTGAAAGGTCTCTCTCCTTGGGGTAGTGCAGGCTTTTCCTGCTTTTTCTCCTCTGTAACAACCTTTGATAGTGGTGGAAGAGCAGGATTAGTATTTCGTTTCACCCTCCCGATAGGTGGAGGTGGCGGAAGCGGTGGTGCGCCAGATGGAGCAGGTGTAGGGACATCCGGTGATTTGTTTTCTTTTCTCACCACCGATCCAGAAGAATCCATATGCACATTTTTTGAAGGGGGCGGTGGTGCAGGTTTATGTTCCCGAACAGGTTTTGAAATCTTATTCCGTTTTGGCTTGGGTTTCTTAACCGGCGGCCCAACTTTAATTCTTCCAATTCTCTTTCTCAGACTTTCAGAAATAGCAGGCTTTGGCGAGATGATAGGTTTCGTCACCTCTTTGGGCTGAACAAGGGACGGCTCCCCGGCCTGTTTTGGAATAACTTTTGGAATAACTATATCTGGCAGCTGATCATCAATGCCTGATAGGTCAGGGTAAAGGGACGGAATTTCTTTCGTTTCCGATTTTTTCACATCCTTACCAATGGTTTCCTCATAGGATGGCGGCAAGCCCTGTGCTTCACGCTCTGCAGAGGTTTTTACTGGTTCAGGAATGGATAAAGGGTTGGATGGCGGGGTATAGGCTGGAGGCGGCTCATCCGGAACAGTTTTCTGCTGAGGCACACTTGGCTTCTGATGATTAGCAACCTGAAGCATTGGATTATTTATTGGGTGCACGGGTCGGGAATAAACGGATTTCTGAGGTAACGGCGGATATGACAGATTCATATACTGGTTGGATGGATAATAAGTCACCTGCTGATTCTGGAAAGGTGGGTAATACTGAACCGCTGGCACCTGAGCATAAGTTACTGGCGGCCAAGGTTGCCACGCCCTGGCATCAAGGGCTATAGGAGCATAAGGAAGCTGTTGTTGCAGAGGTGCCAGTAACAGATTTACATCTGCCAGTATTTGCTGAAGTTGCCTGTCACCAAATGAGACAGAACCGCTGAATATCTGAACATTTGGCCCAGATAAACCAATGTTCTGGGAAACAAATGGTCCCTGAATCCCTCCAGCCATAACCAGTACCGCTATGCTTGCCCAAGAAGCCCGTTGTATACCATGTTCTATCCCTGTTCATATGCTTACAGATTAGCTTTCGGCTAATTTCCATAAAGTGTGAAGATTCAGATCATCGCCTTGCAAATCGCCTGAACTTTCTCCGGGCATCCAGCCAGCTCTACGACTGTGCATTGTGTCTTCCTGCTGACTTTTAAGTTGTCGGCTTACAGAAAGGAGCTGTGAAAAACAGTAATCAAATGGATTCCTCCGAAGGATTAAGAGTCAATCATTGCTGCCGAAAAGATGAACAGGGATTGTCTGTAGAAGCCATTTTAAGGCTCAGAGGCAGGTCATACATCAGGGGGGAATTCCATGAGTGGAGAAGGCTCAAGCAACGTAGGTGGCAGTGGCTCAACCCAAGCAAGCTATGCTAGCTCTACTGGTACTTCTGGGGCACTGAAAGGCTCAGCCCCCCAAGGTAATTTCAATACCAGCTCTCTTACGCAGTACCCTTCCCAGAAACATATACCCGATGTACGGTTAGAGCTGCACGAGTTCAAACCTCTGCATCAGTGGGAAGTGGAAGTCAGCCTTTTGGAGAATAAATACTTTCGCCTGGTTAAGAAGCTTCAAGAACCTTTAACAGATACTCAAGACAACCGCGAAACCCTGCAAACACTCATAAACTCTGTCATCGAAGCCGGGCATCAGGTCATCGCCCAGTATCAAACGCGCCTTCAAGAGCAGCATCATCAAGGGCTCATAGATTCTGACACCATCGACCAGCTATCCCAATCCTTGCAACAGGATGCAGCGAGTGCTGTTAGCAGGCTTTATGAACTGCAGCAGAAAATTAGCTCCACGAGCAAAACATGGGGATTTCGCAAAAAGAAACTTGCTCTACCAGAAATAAAAGAATCACTGCAAACCTTTAACGGCGCACTGCAAAAAACGAAAGACCAGATAAGAGCCAGCTCTGGAGAGGACATTTCCCCATCTTCAGAATGGGAACAACTGGGAACACAGCTCGAAGCATTACAGACCCAGCTCAACAAAAAAGTAGCAAACTTCCAAGAGCTGGAAGCTCATTTGCAACAAGGTAATCAGCTTGTTGAACAACTTATGACACACTCCAGCCAACTGATGAGCCGCACAGAAGAGGATGTGAAAACCCAAACTCTGATGATGGAAAATCAGTTACAGCTGGCCAGATACCAAGAGCTCTTACAGCACGTTGAATTCAAGGGTGGATTCCTCTCATCCGCTGAATCCCAAAAAAGCAAAGTTCAAGAACCACTGCAAGGCATTATAGATGCCGCTCGCCAGCTCCAACCCTGGATACCCGCTATTGTGGCAGCCGAGCCAACTGCTGCCACAGCTGCCCCCTCCTCGCTGAGTAATCCAACTTTGCAACAATTAGCCTCGAAACTAAAAACAGCAACCACCAGTAAAACCCAGAAAGAGGTTCAGGCGGAAATTGATCAATTTGTCAGTGAGCAACAAAAGGAATACGGGAAACTGATACCACTTCTGTCTATTGCTACAGTCAAGCAGGATAGTCTTGGGGGCAACCTTGTACCGGAAGTGTCCGATTGCTTGAATGAACTGAATACTCTTGCGATGACACGCAAAATGTTGGAGGAGGTCAAAACCAATAAAGAATACAGTGAAGCCCTGAAAAAAATTGATAAGGCTCTTACTTATCTCGAAAGCTTTAACACCAATATGCCCGACCAGGTTTATCACTTACTGACAGAATCCCTGCCAGAAGAACCTACTGAGACGGAGCACCTTAATAACTTGCTCTGTCGCAGCACTTTCTCTGAGCCTCCACAGCGACTGTCTGAAAAAAAACATCTCTCCATCCTCACTGCAATGCATGAATATCAAATTCAGCTCGCTAAACAGTCATCTGAAACACATGACCAAAAAAGTTTTCTGGCTCACAGACAAATTGTGGGTAAAGCATTCTCCAGTCCGGAGTGGGTAAGAGCTCTCACAGAGCAAGCCAAAAACCTTGAGGAACTTCGGGCATTGAGTCATGTCCTTCCGTATTGGGAAGGGCTACAGCATGCTCTGCTTGATCAAGCCTACGAGGATCTTCAAACACTCAAAGCAGATATGGTGATGCCAAAAATAGAAAATGGCCGCGAATCTATAAGACAGATGACCACTCTCTTTGATGACAGTATCAAGCAGTATACAGAACACGTTGAAGCTTACAGGCGGGCGCAGTTGCAGCAGTTTACATATCAAGCCATTGAAGAATATATTGCGCACCGCTTTAATAATCCCAGTCTATTAAGAATGGAATTATTAAAGAGCACTGAAGCACTTTGCAGGAATCTCCAAGAGGAGCTGAACAAAGCGTTAGATGGCATAGCCAAAGTCACCTTGATTCCGGACCAAAATGAAGAAGGCGATGGCATCCAGCACCGTATCGAGATGCAGATGCATGACCCAAAGAAATCTGAACAGGATTTCAACCGTCTTATGCGCAGTAAACACGCCATTGCCAAAGGCATAGTTAAACATATCCCAACTGATGACCCAGACCCCCTGCTACATTTTGACCCTGTCCAAAAGCGCTACACATGGGTTCCCCACCCAACCTCTGAGGTTCAGGTATGTGGCGAAGCCTTTGCTGGTGCTTTTGATACACACACCGGAGCTATTCTTGAAGCTAAAGAACAACATGAACGCATTCGCCGTTATGCTGAGACTCGCCAGAAGGCCAAAGAAAAAGTTGAAGAGGTTGTTCTGGCTGTAGTATCCACCCAGAACGTTTTACCGACACAAAGCGAGGAGAGCCAGGAGGGTGCCACAAAAAAACTTAAAGAGATTAAAAACAAGCTTCAGAATGTTAAAACTGCCCCCATGAAGAAAATGGCCGAAGAGGCTGTGGAATGCCGGGATAATGTTGTTGCCATGCTCAGACAGCAACAAATAACAGCTTCACAAGCTGAAAATATGCTGACTTCTCTATTTTCATTGCTTCACACTTTGGATGAACGCTATACCGCACAACAGGCTGTTATGCCCGAAAAAATCACAATGGATCCTCCCCCTGCACTGATGACAGAAATCCATAAACTGGAAAAACCTCCAAGAGCGGCATTCCTGCTCCATGTTTTTGCCAAGGAACGGATGAAAGCCTTCGAGCAAACCAAATCGATGGTTAAATACACCAAATCTTTGGTAGAAATATGTAGCAAGAGCCTCAACATGCCATTACAAGCCATAAATATTTTGGATGAACATGCCATGTTTCTCCAGAATGAAGGTCTGACAGAACTCAGCGCACAGGTAAAACTGTATTCGGATGATCTTTATCTAAAAATGCGCAATATAGATGAACCGCAAAAGTTCCCTGACCTCCAAGAACCAGAAAATAATAACTTAACATAACGGGCTGTTGGAGGACGTTCGTTGAACACTTCATTGTTCACGCCCGTCCGTCACTTATCTATCCAGCCCACCGCCGATCTCATAAGCTGCTAGACTCCGCTGCCTTCAATTGCAGTAACACATCACTATGTCTCTGGCTGTAGCTCATACTCGCGCCCGCCTTGGTATCGAGGCTCCCGAAGTTCAGGTGGAGGTGCACCTGTCTAACGGGTTACCGGCTCTCAATATTGTCGGCCTGCCGGAAACAGCCGTCAGAGAAAGCAAAGACAGAGTGCGCAGTGCACTTATTAACGCAGGCTTTGAATTTCCGGCACTGCGAATAACAGTCAATTTGGCTCCACCGGAATAGCACTCCACAAAGATTCAATAACGTTTTCTGCAGAAATAGCATCAAACCGCGATCACGGCATCATATTATTTATACATACGGGAAGAACGTCACTGTATGAGTAACCCATCACTCTTGAGTAAATTTAGAATTAGAGAAACTGAGTTGTGTATTCATACTGGAGTCTCAATATGAGCTGAGGTAAGGTTGACTCACTTTTTTTACCTAATCGTACGCTCCGTAGATGCACGTCACTTCTTTTGTAAAATTCACACCACAAACCCGATGAATACATATCACCATGGTAAAAATGAAAAAGCTAGCCAAAGAGCCATTAGTACATTTCATAGCCATTGGTGTTGTTATATATAGCTCGTTCGGATTTTTGAATCCAAAACCTGATCCTACACCAGAGAAAACTATTGTTATCAGTGTCAATATTCAGGAGCAGCTGTCTGCCCAGTTTCAATCTATCTGGAAGCGCCAACCGACACAGAATGAACGGGAACGGTTAACGAATGAGTACATCCGTGAAGAAGTCTTTTACCGGGAAGCCATCGAACTCGGGCTCGATCAGGGCGACACTGTTATCCGACAGCGTTTGAAGCAAAAGTTGGAATTTATCTCTGCAACATTAACAGGCACTACGCTACCCACAGACAAGCAGTTAAAAGAACACCTGACGGCTAATCATGCACAATTTATGCGCCCAGCAAAAATGGCCTATTCACAGATTGTTCTTGGAAAGAAAACGTCCAATGAAGAAATCGCAGCATTTCGGGAGCAGGTCAATAGCGCAGCACCATTATCAGAACTGCAGAAATTCCATCATTCTCATATGCTGCCTGTTGGCTCTGTTCACAATAAATGTGGGTTGAGCCAATGGGATGCTTCCTGATCTAACAAACTCTCTTCCGAGAAGATATGTGTCTTTAAAAATCGTTTCCAGCCCAGATAGCGCGATAAATATTTCGTTGCTACGCCTTTGAAAAAACCATTAATCCAACGTTTG
>NZ_CAMZOG010000033.1 GCF_947331445.1 Parendozoicomonas sp. Alg238-R29
CCCAGTGAAACTGCACTTTGACCCGGTTGTAATCATCCATATGGATTTCTTCCGAAGAAGGCCCGGTTACCACAGCGCTCTGCAGCCCAAGTATTTGGGGCTTGTTAAATATTGGCAGGGGGCGATAGTCAGCACCTGCAGGGATGCATTGAAATCGGTTACTGTATTGAGGCTCTCTGAAGCTTTCTTCTGCTAAAAACTGATGAGTCACTGCCAGAATCAAGTGCTCACCTTGCTCTTCAGCATCGGGATGGTGATCCAGAGAAAAGCGCTTACCAGCAGCAAAGCCACTCAAACTACTACTGCCTTCTACCTGACTGAAGCGACTGTCAAAACCCTCAATAGCCTGCCCCGCAATATCGGAGCCAGCGTTTTTCTCTATGAAGCGGCCGGGATAATAGTAATGCTGAAGGGTTCTCTGAGCTTTCAGCCCTGAAGCACTGTTAACCTTAGTACCCGGCATGGCTTCGGCCAGCTCATAGCTGTAATCAGACGTCTGCACACTGCCTGCTGTTAAAGAGAAGCTGTGCTGCCAGTCTGTTATCGCCCACTCACGCTTTTTGCTTTCTGCAAAATATTCAATGTCACTGTGCTGAACCTTGGAGAAGCAGCTGTTATCGCTACCGATCACAAGCGTGTGATCACCTTTCTGCTGCTGAATATGATAATGCCAACCTTCTTCATTCAAGATACGGGTAATAAATGCCAGATCCGTTTCATTAAACTGGACACAGTATTCGCGAGCCTTGTCTCCACTGGCTGCCAGATCCAGTTGGCTGCTGAAACCATGTTCACCAGCAAGAGTCTTGACAATGTCACTGGCTTTTTGCTGTTGAAAAACACGACAGTGTGTCCGGTGTTGTAACAAACTGAACCAGGGAACCAACACTGCCGAGTACTGTTCGTACCCACGGCTTTGCAGCGCACCTGTTTTACGGATATTGACGCAGATTCCGTGAAAGCTGGTTTCCTGGCTTTTACTGCTTCCCTGCTGGGGGCGATAATTTACACTGATGCCTTTACCCAGCAGGCTTTTGGGATCTGCCTTTCTGGCAATAAACGACACATGATGCTCATACAGCCCATCAACACTGTCGTGGCTTTCCAGCCGAGTCACAATCCACTCATCACCGCTCTCGGTCTGGAGAGTCAATGGCCGTTTTTTCGGATCATAATCCTGTGCCGTCATAGAGCCTCTCCAACCCGGCCAGAGTGTGGAACTGTGTTTACTGCACGTTTGTGGGATACAACAGCAAACATGGTCGCTAGAACAAACAGACCACAAGCCATCCAGACCAGAGCCTGCTGCCCAGAAGTGGCAAATATCAGAATTTGTCCAGCCAGCAATGGTCCAAGAACATGGCCAAAACGCTCAAGGAAACGGTAAAAAGTGACTGTCGACTGAAGGCTGATCTGTTGTTCATCAACAACAGAGATCACATGGCTGACGACCGGAGCATTAATACCACCATGGGATAGCCCCAGAAGAAAAACACCGCCAATGATGATGCTCACGGCCATGAACACCTGCTCGCTACCCACCAGCCAGAAGCCGGTTGCGGTTGTCAGAGTCGCCAGCCCGGACAGCGTCATTGACCAGGAAAGAATTTTTGCAGTATTACCCTTCTGATCAACCCAACCGGATAACAGCCGTGTACCCAGCAAGACTGCGATAGCATAAGCAATAATAATCTGGCCAATGTCTTCACTGGCAAACCCTTGCCGTGATAGAAGCAGAGGCAAGGTAAAAGTCACTATACCGGTCAGTGTTGCTTTCGCCGGCAAACCGATACAGGCCATGGCACCCAAAAAGCCACGATGTTTCACTAGCCGACCATACTCAGCAAGATTACTGGAAGGGTTTTCATAACTACGAAGGCTATTATTGTTCGCCGCCAGATTTTTTAGCCGGGAACGCTCAAGCATAAGGGCGGCAATGACAAAGCCAACACATCCTGACAACGCACTGATCATGAACACCCCTTGACTGCCCAGATAACTGGCCAGAAGTGCTCCTAATGCTGTGCCACAGATAAAACCACCGTTAAAACTGATAACAATAATTGAAGCACCGGATGTACGGTTGCTGGCAGATGTATTGGCAAGGATTTCATTCTGTACCGCAACCATCAGTAGTCCCTGCCCTGCTCCCGCCAGGACACGGGCCAAAATTATCAGTTCAACGCCACTGTTGGCGGATAACCCTGTGAACAGCAGCAGAGCGCCAGCAACGGCCATGGTAAATCCCATCAATAACATAGGATGGTTACCCCAACGACTGCACAACCGGTTACCCGGAAGTAACATCAGGGCAAAACTCAGGAAATAGAGCATGAACAAGATAGAAGTCAGTCCCGTTCCCAAACCAGCATGAGTAGCCGCCTGATTAAGGAGTTCTGGAAGAATCGCGGTATAAAGTGACTCCATAAATACAGCGATAAAAAACAGCGGATGTAGAATTTCCAGTGTTCGATCCGAAACTTTCCCTGAGAGTTTTGCTTTATGCAATGAAGGCTGGCGTACTAAACGGTTAAACAGAAGAGACAATAGCAACGTGGTTAAATACAGAGCGGTAAAGTTTTTACCGGCTCTTAAAACCTGCAGAACGACTTCAGAAAACGGCATTGTTGTCGTTAACCGCATACCACCACTTGCTAACAACGACTCGTCAGATAGCTGATAAAAATCACCTGCAAGTGGCCGACCTATCATTTCGTAATCGGAACTATGAGTAATAACACTGTTCTGGCTGAGAGTGATTGCCTGCAGCTCTGGGTTCAACATGTGATATTCCTTCAGCAACCCATCAATACCACTGAGCATATTCAGGGGAATACCATGGCTGTCTGCCGCAGAGAGCCGGGTCAGCAGAGAGTCATTAACCTGCCGAACCTGATTCCCTGCACTCTGGATATAAAGCCCAGTCAGTACCAGAACAAGAACCAGAGACATAAGTGAAAATGACAGTGTGAACCAGCCCTGCTCTCGCCAGAATCGTGGCAGAGGACTGCGAGCCAATAACCAGCTGGCTGGCAAAGTCAGTACAACAAGTGCCAATACAATCACAAATAGAGGAGAGAATATCTGATCAACCATGGTATCAATGGCTGACTTCGACAGAACGACCTGCAAATACCCTTCAGCTTCAAGCCGGCCATTCAAAGGCAAACGAAAGGAGATGGCATCGTCATCTTCAGCCATCCCCATAGTTTCTGCCGTAACCTCTCTATTCAGCAGAATTTCTCCACTGTGGCGTGGGTAAATCTGCCTGCCACTGCTATCAACAATGGTCATACTGGTCACGCCACTGTCTGCCAGCAATGTTGATTGAGCCAGCCTGTCCAAACCGGCAATATCATCAAGCGGAATGCCAGAGTGGATGGAATTTTCAATAGAGGTGCGCACCAGGCCAGCCTGTGCGCCAGCCTGTTCTTGACGAATTTTCTTCACTGTAAGCAGGGTTTCACCATAACCGGCGTATACCAGCAACAACAGAGCAAGTATCGAAATCAAGGCATTGGAGAAGATTCGCCATAATGACAAACCAGATTCCAATACCTCTATCTCGGGTTTAACTGACTGCAATACTTAACTCCCGGTTTTCCACACCAACATCAATACGATTGATACCAAGTCCACCACTGGATCTGACCAGACACTCTCGGGCAAGATTCGGCATAAGCTTCCGATGAATAATCTGCTCAACAGCTCGGGCACCGGCATGAGGGCTGTTATTCCACATCACCAGGCGCTCTATAGCGTCTTCATCAACCACAAACTCAGCCTGATACTTTTCGGTGATGTTGTTCTCTATACGCTTAAGAGCTATACGACAAATTCGCTTCAGCTCATCATCTGTCAAAGGCAGGTAAGGAATAACATGGGCACGACCAATAAAGGCAGGCTTGAAGTGGTTAAGAAGGTCATCCTCAATATCTGCCATAATGTCGTTGTAATCAGGGTTGAGTGGGTAAACATTTTTGTTAGCTGTAACAAAATCACAGATAGCAAAGTCAGCCGCATTAGAGGTCATGATAATCAGAGTGTTGCGGAAATCGACCTCACGTCCTTCACTGTCGGCAATGCGGCCTTTATCAAATATCTGATAGAAAATATCGTGCACACCTTGGTGGGCTTTCTCCATTTCATCAAGCAACAACACAGAGTGAGGATTGCGACGCACAGCTTCGGTCAGTACACCGCCTTCTCCGTAGCCCACATAACCTGCGGGGGCTCCCAGTAACATGGAGACTTTGTGTTCCTCCTTGAACTCAGTCATGTTGATGGTGATCAGGTTCTGCTCACCACCAAACAATTGATCAGCTAAAGCCAGCGCAGTTTCTGTTTTACCTACGCCGGAAGGGCCACACATCAGGAATACGCCCATGGGGCGACGACTATCCCCAAGGCCTGTACGGTTGATGCGGATGGCTTCACTGATCGCATTAATCGCCATATTCTGGCCAATAACACGCTGTTTGAGAGACTCCTCCAGGTTCAAAAGACGCCGTGTTTCATCAGCAACCATCCGGGACGCGGGAATGCCGGTCCAGCTCTCAATAACCTGTGCAACCACCTGATCATCAACCAGAGGCTTAACCATGGGCTGATCCCCCTGCAACTCGGTCAGATCAGCTTGCAACTGATGCAAATCAGCTAACTGGATTTCATCCCCTGATTGTTCAAACTCTTTTGACAGTGAAGTAATTTGTTCAACAAGATATTTCTCCTGCAACCAGCGTGCGTTCAGAGTTGCAACTTCGACACTGATATCGGTCAGGGACTGGTCGAGTTCCTGCAGCCGTTCACTGTGATCCTGCCCACTAAATCTTTCACTGGTCAGCGCTGCAAGCTCTTGCTCGACATACATTTGCTGCTGCTCAAGTCGACTGATCTGGGCTGGCGTGGCCTGCATTGATAACCCGATGCGGGAGCATGCCGTATCCAGAAGGCTGATGGCTTTGTCTGGCAACTGTCGTTCAGGGAGATAACGAACAGACAGGCCCACGGCGGCTTCTACGGCACTGTCCAGTACTCGAACACCATGGTGCTCCGCCAGAGATGACACCATCCCCCGGACCATTGCAGTAGCATCTTCTTCCCCCGGCTCATCAACCTTAACCACCTGAAAGCGGCGAGTGAGTGCTGCATCACTCTCAAAATATTTTTTGTACTCGGCCCAGGTTGTTGCCGCAATGGTACGAAGTTCTCCCCGTGCCAAAGCTGGCTTGAGAAGATTGGCCGCATCGTTCTGACCAGCGCTGCCTCCAGCGCCAATCAGGGTATGGGCTTCGTCAATAAACAGAATAATTGGCGTTGCGGAACTCTGGATTTCATTGATGACATCCTGCAAGCGCTTCTCAAATTCGCCTTTAATACTGGCACCAGCCTGCAATAAAGCCAGATCAAGTGTTCGTAGCTCAACCCCTTGCAGATTATCGGGAACTTCTTTGGCCACTAAGGCACGGGCTAAGCCTTCAACGACTGCAGTTTTACCAACACCAGGCTCTCCAACCAGAATCGGGTTGTTCTGACGACGGCGTGACAACACATCAATCATCTGCCTGATTTCATCCTGTCGGCCACTGATTACATCAATCTCATCAGCGGTTGCCTGTGCAGTCAGGTTGTGAGTGTACTTTTCGAGGGCAGCTGTCGCAGATGGCAGGTTTTGATCACAACTGTCTGCGTCTGGTTGCTTACCAAGGCTTTGAAGATTTTCCCGAGAGAGCTTGCGCAATTCCTCTGTCAGAGGAGATGACGCCAGCATAAAGCTATCCCGGTTCACCAGAGCCAGCAGCAGGTGAGACAGCTGTATCTGAGTTTGACCTGCACTCAGAGAGGCCGCCACCCAGGCATCCTGCATAACATTGACCAGAGTTGATGACAGCGCCGGTGCTCCCTGATGCCCCCGATCAAATGTCTCTATTCTCTGCTCAAGATTTTGCAACATGATTTCATGGTGAAGACCCGCCTGTTTAGCAATACTGGCAAATCCGGCTCCTCCCGATGACACCAACTGCCAGAGCCAGTGCTCGACCTCAACAGCTCTGTTTCCCCGACCCGCACAATCTGCGGCGGCGGTTTCCAGTGAAGAGAGAAGCTCCGGTACTAACCTGTCAATCAACTGCTTGAGTTCCTGCTGCATATTAAAGACCTGCTTTCCTGTTTTGTTTTTTATTGTTTATATAACCGGTGCGATGGCTTTCGAGAGTAATCAGTACGTTTTTTGAAACCTCTGCGGAGCCAGTTATGCGAGGTTTATGCAGTCCTGTACCCAGCCCGAGAGCTGCTGATTTTGTTACAGAGCAGGCATGCCCCGACATCAATTGCGCTTGAGGTAAAAATTCTGACGGGCAATGCAAACAAATAGCAAAATCCACGCGATGCCCGAGAAACAAACGGCACATCTCGGACATGACTGACATCAATTTCTGATCTCGTTCAAGACGACGTCGATCACGTGCTGATGCAACCCGAATCCGTATTTCCAATCGATCACTCGCCAGCCAGGTGCTGCGTCCGACTAAAGCGCCTTGTCCAAGCCGGTTTGTATCTGTGGGCCATGCCGACAGGCCAGTACGACACTCATCTGTCAAATAGTGTTTTCTAAGGGGAACAGCCGACACCGAAATATCCATGGCGAAGTAGTCCACTAGAATCTGTTGCAGCAGAGCAGGAGACGTTGACTTCTGACCAATCAACCCAGCGTAAGCACTCAGATGATCCGCAGGTATATGCTGTGGTTTTTGCAGACCAGCCAGAGCACACAACTGGTCACCAAGACTAAGGCGAGACGAAGCTCTTTTATCACTCTCAAAAAGGCAGACAAGACGATTGCGGGTAATAACCCGATAGCTATTCCACAGATTCCTTTGACTGAAAATATCATAAAAATCCTGCAACCCGGCATTGTCACTGCCAACACGAAGCCGGTGAGCCGAATCCTGATAGCCGTAAGGCAAAACACCATGAATACCGGTTAAAGCCGGCAAGGTCACAGACAACGTCCAGTGGCTCCCCATACAGCTTACGCCGGTCACTTCAGCATCAGTGACCCGATAACCAGGATCATTAAGCAGATCCAGAGTAAGAGGTGCCTGCTGTTTTGAACCAAGCAGGGTTTTGACAGCCTGTGCAAATTGCCACCGTTCAGGTTTTGTCTGCAGTTCAATAGCCAGACTGGCTGGCCGCATTTGGCTCACCCCTGTCGTCTTGGACATTGATAAAACACTCCTGACTCACCTTTCAGGCAAACCTGCAGACGAGTAAAACTATTATGGCCAGCATATCCAGACAGCACTTGATCAAGCACTTGTATAAACGCCATCATCGACACACCACTGATCCGGGAATCATCCAAAGTCAAAGTGATCTCGGTCCCCTGCATATAGCACTGCCGCCCCTCAATTTTCATGGGTGCAACCATGACATCAGCCTTGAAATCGACAATCGCTTCAATACAACGGCGCTGCCCGGCATGGCCGGTCAGGTTATACAGTGATAACAACTCCCGTAATTGCGCCGCAGGGTCATCAGCTCCGAGCAGCGCTTCGAAGTTCAGTTGCAGATGAGCCAACAGAGCCCAGCGATGAGCATGTCCGGGTTCTGGCTTCCAGGGTGCAGAAACTTTACCTAGTAGTTTGGGCGGAACAGGCAGAGAAAGACTTTCCAGACAAGACAAAGAATGCAGAAGCCCAAGCTCCAGCGGTTGCTCGCCATTACTGCAAGTCAGCCTTGGAGACAATTGCCTCATCCAGCTCCCTTCAGGGGCTGGTTTCATCGGATCCAGATTCAAATCGGTCAGGGACAGCTCACCGTGACTCTCACCTCCTGCACCAGGAGTGCCCTCAGGTTGATAATGCCAATAACAGTCGTGATGTCTGCTCGCTGCTGAATATTTTTGCCCGTAAACCGACGGCAAAGGCTCCGGCTTTAATCCGGAGATATCCATAACGGAATCGACCGAAAAAACCTGTTCATGATTGGCAGAGCGGGCGTCTATCACCAGCGGATAACCCAACCGCGTATGATCGACTTTAAGAGGTTCACCTTTACGCTGATAAAGATTCACCACAGGTGCACAGCCCAACTGAAAGTTCTCGGGACTGAGAGATCGTGAAAGCTCAACAGGGCAATCTTCCAGATAGATACCCAGTGAGATTTTATTGCCTGAGAAACGGGCCAGTTTATCTTTGAGGCCTGCGATACGAACAGACAGGAAAACATTCTGGTAGGCAAAATATTCTATCAATAGCTGGTAACCTGGAAAGGTATTACCAGCCAGAGGCAGAACACGCTCATCAGGGTTCATTAATACAGGCTGCACACTGTCAGCTGGTAAACGCACACGAACACCAAAGCTATCAAACAAAACCAGCCCGCGAACTTTACTGAACAGTTGGTCGTACAGCTTTTGGGTCAGGTTCAATTCACCTTTCAAATAAATATCGAGAAAGCTCAGATCACCAGTTTTCTGGAACCCTAGACTGGCATCAAGCAGTTGTATATCCAGCCGTAACATTGCAGCTGGGCTACCTGCTGGTTTTGGTGAAGGGATAGAAAATGGTGTGTGTTCAACAGCCACATCCGCAACCTGAAATGGCAGAAGTTGCAGAGAACTGCAGGTGCGAAATTCACAATGCCTGTCTTCATCAAGAGTGGCCCGAAAGCGACTCCCTGCGTTAACAGTCTGAATCGAAGCCACATTCTTCGAAGGTTTCACCTGCATCATTCCGACACAGGGTAAGGGTCGCAGAAAATGAGGGAACAACAGGTTGAATAGTGGTTCTGTCAGCTGTGGTAATTCCTCGTCCAACTGCTGGCTCAAACGGGCATTCAGCAAAGCCACAGACTCAACCAGACGGGAAACATCCGGGTCTTCAACAGCCTCACCACTGACACCAAGACTGCGAGCCAATCCAGGATGCTCGCTGGCAAACTGTCCAGCCTGTTTACGAAACCAGGACAGTTCACGCTCATACCAGAGAGAAAGGTCAGACATACTTGTCTCCATCAACAGCCTGACGGTGTTCGTATATCCACAGAGTCATGGCTGGTACCCCTCAATCATTAAGGTACTGTTAGTCAAATTAATTGTGGTATCGAAGACTTCCCGCTCACCATTCTGTCCAGCAACAGAAGCTTCAATATGGAAACAGAGGGCATTGTGTTGCTCGTCTATCTGTTCCAACTCAACAACGATTTGCTGCAAACGGGGTTCGAAGGTCTGGATAAGACCTTCTAGATCACGGCAGATCTCACTGATTTCCACGGAGTTTCGACAACGGTGCAGATTCCCCATGCCGTAGTTGTAAAGAGAACACTTAAGCTCAATGCTTGATGCATTAACTTCAGCCACTGAGCGACGGGATTCCAGCACCATTTCTAGATTGCGACAGACTGATTCACGTAAGTCCGTGCTGTAAGGTACGTTCGTATTCTGCTGTGCACCGGACTGATGATCCAGGAAGTGATCCAGTAAACTCATCCGGCTCTCCCGATGGTTCTCTCTCCCGCACCAGTGCTGCCTAGCTCTGTACGCAATACGATGCTGGAGCTGAGAAAGTCAAATTGATACTGGGGTTGAAGGGATATCTGACAGTGGTAACGTCCGCTACTGGCATCACCGGACACCTTGACCATGGAGCGTTTCAATGGATAGCGGGAAAGAATATGTTCTTCTGCATGTTCGATATTAGACGTATAAGTCTGAAGCCAGCTGTTCAGTTCCCGCTCGCATTCCGAAGCAGATTTATAGCTACCGATTTTGTCGCGAATCTGGATTTTCAGATAATGACCGATACGACAGGCTAACAAAGTCGTCTGCAGCATACTGATGACTGTCTCATCACTTTTTCTGGATAACGGAGCGTCTGGCTGAAAAACTGAGCGATTACTGTAAATACCAACGCTGCCGGTCAGGTAACCACTGGCTAAAGGAATGAAACCGTTATCGCTGTAAAAATTCTCCAGCGACGGTGTGACCCTCAGAAAAGCAGTAGGATCGTCGTATAAATCGACAACAGCGCCACCACTTGCAACATCATGACCACCGCGCAAAAAACCGAACCAGCTGATCCGGCAAAACTCTCTCAGAATATTATCTGCCAGAGCAAAGGCACTGTTGCCCCATAATGTACTGCTACCAGAGCCAGTAGAGGATTGCTCTTCAAACACAAAACCACTGTGATAGCTTTTCCATGGTTTGCGTACACGTAACGCTGGCCAGGTTAACCCCAAAAACTGACTGACTCTTTCCTTTCTAAGCTGTCGCCAACCAATAAAGTCGTCGCTGGCCAGTATCCGCCTTACTCGCTCAGGATCACACCAAACATCGGCATCGTCTGTGCCAATAAAGTCACCAGCAACTGGCATAAGTACTGGGCATAAGGCTTCATGGCCGAGCTGCCCCAGTAATTGCAGGGTATAGAGATCATCATGCTCCCCCGTCACGCTGATCTCTGTTGATGCCTCGTGGTCAATCAGTAACAACCCAAATGGCTGGCCACCAGACGTATTAAATTCCTGCTGATATATTTGTCGATAAAGGGTTGAATCTTTCAGGGAAAAGCTCAGATTCAGATCATCTGACACTCGCTCCCAGTTCATATCCAGAATGCGAATACGAACCTGGTGACGAGGATAGTGTTTGTCAGATAACGCTTTGGTATTTCGCCACAGTGCTTCCAGTGCCTTGAACGACGCATGCTGAATAACAAGCTCGACCTGTCGGCCGAGTTTTTCATCAATCTCAACAATCAGCCTCTGTATAACGGCTTCACACCATTCGTCCCGCTCTTCATGGGAAAGCGCTTCCAGCTCTGATGCAGCCTTTAAAGCCTGTGTGAATAGTTGATACAAAGCATTCATAAATGACTGGAAAGACACCGCATTCGTGCAGAAAAAAGGCTGTAGCCGAAGACATCCAGCACTGGCAAGGGGAGTGAGTGCCGCCACTCCGACTACAGCCACAACAAACGTCACTGTTAGCCAGGAATATTGGCGACCATCCGCAAAGATGTCGTCAGTTCTTCCAGCTGTAACCAAGGTCGCAAATAGGCAATGGCAGAGTAGCAACCAGGTCGTCCCGTCTGCTCTTCAACCTTAATCACAGCTTCCCGCAAAGGCTTCTCAGCTTTCGCATCATTACCGACAGCATTGGCATTTACGTACTGCCCTATCCAGGCTTTCATGTCATTTTGGACATCAACCGGATCCATAGAGGAACCTATTTTGTCCCGTCCCATAACTTTCAGATAATGGGCAACACGGGAACTGGCCATGATGTAAGGAAGGCGCGCAGAAATTGCAGCATTGGCCGTTGCATCAGGGTCGACAAATGTTTTAGGACGCTGAACGGTCTGCGCTCCCATAAAGACGCCATAGTCACTGCCTTTGTAATGCACCAGAGGCAGCAAACCGAGATCAGAAAGTTCTTTCTCCCTTTCATCGGTCAGATTCACTTGGGTTGGGCACTGCTGAACCTGATCACCCGCCTCTGATTTGTAGACGAAATTAGGCAATGCTTCGACCTTTCCGCCATTTTCGGCGCCACGAATGGCCGTGCACCAACCGTATTTCGCAAATGAGTTATTGATCAACAAACCAAGATCAAAGGCAGCATTGGTCCAGGTAAAGTCCTGCTCACCCTGAGGGCGGCGCTGGCCATCTGTATCCTTACGAAACTCTTCGAAATTAAACTCTTTGACACTTGTTCCGTTCTCGCCGTATGGCATACGGGATAAGGTTTTCGGCAAAGTCAGAGTGACATAGCGAGAGTCGTCACTGTTACGGAAAGAGTTCCAACTGACATAAGCTGGCGTATCGAACCCGGCAGCAACAGGCTTACCTTCATTGAACGTGTCAAAGCTGTTGAAATCAAAGAGCACTGGGCTGGCAGCAGCAATAAAAGGAGCATGGGATGCTGCGGCCACTTCTCCGACATAGCGAAGTAGAGCGACATCTTCATCTTTATGGGTAAATTCAAAATCACCGATCAACAAGCCAAAGGGTTCACCTCCAGCAGTGCCATACTCATGTTGATACACTAAGTCGAAAAAGCGACTGCGGCCGATAGCTGGCGCATCTTCAAACTGCTCAAGCAATTCCTCTCGGGTAAAATCGATAATACGAACTTTTTGTTGGCGACCCAGTTCGCTTTTCTTGACCAGCTTGTTCAAGCCGCGCCAAGAACCTTCCAGTTTCTGGAAGGATTCATTATGCATGGCAGCCGCCAGCTGCACAGAAATTTTTTCATCGAGAGCCAGAATGGCATCTTCAATGGTTTTGGTCAGATTTTTATCCCAGGTCACCGTACCTTCCATGACCTGCCCCATCAGTACAGACAACAACTCTTTTGTTGTGTCCTGGGGGATTTGGGAGGTGACAGCAATGGCCTGATCCAGAAAACTCAGCCCTTCAGTTACTTCGCCCGCCTGGGCTTCCAGTTGTTCGGTGCTCATTATGCGTCCTCCCCGCTTTTCAGACCCAGTTCATCTATCAGCGATGAAGTAGCCTCCTGGCTCTGCAAAACCTGCTTCAACAACTTTTCAAGGTCTCGGGAACGATCCGCTTTGGACAACAATTCTTTCAGCTGATTTCTGGTATCCATCAACTGCTTAAGTGGTTCAATTTGGCGAGCCACATTTGCTGGCTCAAAGTCTTTCATGGATTTAAAAGACAGATTCACTTCAAACTGATCATCAGCATCAGTCAACTTGTTATCAATTTTATAACTGAGCTGCGGATCCACTTTGTTCATCACAGAATCAAAGTTGTCTTTATCCACATCGATAAAACTGCGGTAATCAACCTCATCTTTTTCATGTTCGGGTTTATGCCCGGCAAAATCTCCGACAACACCAACAACAAAAGGCAGTTCTTTTTTCTCTAAAGAGCCATTTGTTTCCACGTCGTATGTCAGACTGACGCGGTTTTTACTGATACGTTTCTGTTGTGAATTTAGAGCCACTTCTTTTCCCCTTCCCACGAAGCTCGATTAATCGTTCTGAAACTCTCCGCTGCCAGAAGAATGTCAAAAGACAGCGGAGATTAATCAGGCTATCAGCTGCCCATAGCGTGGGATTCGGCCACACCGGTTGGCAGGTCGTAGGTCACATCACCACCTGCAACCAGATTGCCGCCTTCTTCTTCATGCCAGTGCTTAAACGACACCTTGCTGTAAGAAAGGGCAATATTTTCAAAAGGAGTCGCACCATCAGAACCGCTCAGGGAGTAGTTAACGATCCGAGCCTGCTCCAGAGTAATCATCAGGTAAACTTCTGCACCCTGACCAGTGCGGGCTGGCTTGGTTACGATAATTTCAACAGTGTCACCGGACTCACCGGGCACATACATGTGGGAGAGAATGTTCTCAGAGGCACCGTCCAACTCTTTGCTGACAGAAATTTCACTCATGGCCACCATACCCGCATCACGGTTCATGCCGTTGCCGATATCCATGGAAACATTTCTGGCTGCCCCCCAGTTAAAAGAGCGAATGGCAAACCAACCACCTTCGGACACACCAGCGTCCCCGGTGTAGGATGCAGTCGCATCACCATTACTTTCGAGGTCACCGATTTTCATATAGATGTTAGCCATGACTACAACCCTTCTGTTTCACTTGCTATAAAATCCGGGCGCAAAAACCCTGTACCATTAATCAATAAGTAAATGGCTTGAGGAAAAACCCGGACTGTTTTTGTTAACGATTCAAATCAATTTGTTTGCGTTTTGCTTACTGTTACTTACGGCCCGCCAGATTGAAAAGATTCAAAAAATATCGTTTTATTTGTAAGACAATGTAATTCTATTTTTACAAAACCTAACGTTTCTTCAGCTGAGACAAATCAATACCTCCCGGCCCTGTTGATTTACGCGCAATGGGTTTCTTTTCCTCTCTGGAGGAGAGATTCACAAAGCTGGGAACACCCGTTTGCGGTTTCTGTGTTTTTACATCTGCCTGACGCTGTTCAGGCTCATGTGTTGAGCGTTGAGCAGGTACAGGTGGAACATCCGCATTTTTCTCCTGAGTGGGAGGTGGCTTTGAAACACTCTGTACTGATGTATTGTTATCTAATACTGATTCACGGTTTATTGATCGCAACTGTGAGGGAGCTTTAGGGTTTTCCGTCGGAGGCGCCACCAGCTCTTGTGCTGAAGAACCAGGTATATGAACTTTCTCTGCATTCATTCCGGTCAATTCGCCAATGCGCCCCATCAAACCGTCATGCCCTTGTACCAGTTCATTGATAAGATCCGGAAGTGGGGTGTATCCCCAACGGATAGCTTTCTCAATCAATCCAGATACGGGGCTTTGAGGTTCGGTGCGGGAAAAATAATCGGCAATTAATCGTAACTGCTGAAATGCCTGATCACGGTTGTAAATCGCTTCACCTTGAGCTGACATAGTGTTTTTCTTCTTTTCTGGCTGAGCAGGAACATCATCGGTTTCTGTATTTTCCTCTTCAACCACCTCAGCCTGATCAATAGATTGTGACTGCACATCAAGAGGCCAAGGTACCAGTGCACCGTCTGTTAATACTTTGATGGCGTTCAGGTTTGCATTCAGCTGTGCCCGTAAGAAACGACTACTGACCGATGTGGCCCCGCAGCTTTTGGCATACTCAGACAGAGTCGAATCAAGAACATCAAGAGTTTTCAGTGCTGCTCCTATCGCCAGAATACGCTCAATTACTTGACCCTGTTCATCTGCCAGAGCCTGACGGGCTCGTTGTTGTAACTCATTGCGATTGCCCTGACGATCAGCATTACGCCAATCGGTAAAATCAATATCAGCAATCAGTGGCAACATCCTGAGAGGCAAGCCAAGCAGGCTGCTCTCCTCAGATTCGCCGAATATTTGAACCAATGGCCGCAGTTGCAATTCCGCCCGCTCTGCCCGCTTGCCTGCCTCATCCTGCGTGCGGAGTTTTGCATCTGGCACACGGGGGTGAACCTGCTCACCAAAACGACTGACACAAACTTCAATCAGCTGCAGACATCCAGCCAGGTTTTCATAAGGTTGCCTGGAGAACAGCTGAGCCAGAGCTAGCCAACTAATACATTCAAGATCCTTTGAACGGGTAGCAATAACGTCTTTCAATTGATCAGACAATACCTGCCAGTTACCCAGATTCTCCTGTTGAAGATCATCCAGTGCATCTTCCGGGGGATTATTGGTCAGCTTACGAAACGATGTTTGAGCAACGTTATAGGCATTTCGCAGGGGACGATAACTGGTACGGTCATCTTTCAGGTACACGCCGGCTGGGTTTTCGCCCTCTATTGGCAGAAGAAGTTTGTCCATCTGCTGGGCAATAGTCATGACTGCTCTCCCTGATTTGAGGCAGTGTGCCCTGGTAGAATTTGTTGGGACAAAGCTGAGTTATCTTCAACTTTTCGAATATTATCAAACAGAGATTGAGACAATGCCTGAGCCTGCTCAAGTTGCGGACGGGACATCTGAACGGCAGCAGCATCACGCAAAGGGGCTGCGGGACGATAACCCAACGCAACGGCAACGTTCAGCCAGGCATACCCCTTCTGAAGATTGGCAGAACCGCCCTGCCCCCTTAAAGACAGCAAACCTAAAGCGTAACTGCTCCAACCATCTCCCAGCTGAGCGACCTCTTCCAGCTCCTGTCGAGCTTGATACATTTCGCTGCCTGCCAAACCGGTACCAAAGTCATACCATTTCTGATCATCCAGCTGCAAATAAGCTTGCACCCTTCGCGCTTCAAGATGCCCAGATTCAGCACTACGCTGTAACCAGCGCCCTGCATGAAGAATGCTGGCAGGCTCTGAGTTACCCTGCAGGCTATCCAAACCCAGATTATATTCGGCCGCAGATGAACCTAACTCCGCAGCCCATTCGAAATATTCACGAGCAGACACCGGATCTCGTTCCACCCCTTTGCCCAGCAAAGTTCGCCAGCCCAGTTCATTGGCAGCTGAGCTACTGCCTGCAGCAATAGCTTTTTCCAGAGTGGCAGCTCCCTTGGAGAGATTCGCCATTTCTCCAAGCCCTTCTACTTCCATCAACCCTTTAAGGTACAGAAGCTCGGAAGATGGCTGCGCTGACTGAAGGTAATTGGCTGTCAGTCTGTTATTGGCCGTAGCACCAACACCGTAGAAGCTCATAACAGCAAGATGAGAACGCGCCAGAGCCCTCAGCTTCTTGTCTGCATTTGTATTGTCTGCCAGCTGTTTCAGATAAGTTCTGGCCTGCTGGTCATCCCGGGGAATATTGTCTTTACCAAGATACAATCGGCCTACAACCGCCTGTGCCGGACCATAACCAGACCTGGCCGATGCCAGCAATGATTTAAGAGCCCTGGATGGTTGCTCAGGCAACTGAATAATACCAGCAAGATAATTGGCAAACGGGCCCCGGTGATTGAGTTGATCCAGCGTATTCAAAGCGCTTTGGCGGCGCAGTGAGGGGTTAACCTGAGAACCCAATCCGTATCCCTGCCAGATAAGCAGAGCCTGATGAACACGGGCATTGTCATTACCCTCATCTGCCAATTGTCCAACCCACTTCACTTCCAGTGCGGCAATGCGCCGGAATACACTGTCTTGGTCGAGACTGGAAACATCTCCAGCCTGAACAGGCAGAGGCAGTAACTGCAGAGAATCAAGAAGACGCTGATAAGACGACTCCGTTCGCTCAAGAGGCCAGCTGTTCCGGTCATACTCCATCACGGGGGCTTTCAGCTCGTAGTTGCTGATAAAGCCCAGATAAGAACCCCATGATTCGGTTTTGGGTTCAACAACCGTACAACCCGCTATACTCAACGCCAGAACAGGAAGGGCGATGTGTTTTATTACACTCGGCCACTTGTTGCTTCTTGCTGTGAAAAACGCTCGGGTCAAAAGACTTACCTCAAAACTACTTGTCACTGACTCGTTATGTACTCTTATCAAGCTCAGCTAGATTCAATGTCAGTAGCCGCAGGGTAACGGTGAGGCAATATTTTTTAACTCCAATCTTTGCAAATCAGCTTTGCATATATGCAACAATAACCAACACAGCAGTGTGCCCGTATCGGGTATCGTCCCCACCATGGATCTAAACGCAGTAAAACTCTTTATAAGCGTGGCTGAAGCTGGCAGCCTTTCTGCCGCATCACGCAATCTGGACCTTCCGGTATCAACAATAAGTCGTCGTATACAGGCGTTGGAAAAACAGCTGGATACTCGGTTGCTGGAACGAAGCACCCGTAAAATGCAGCTGACACTCAGCGGGGAAGATCTTTACGATAGCTGTGTCTGCGCGATTACAACCCTTAAGGATGCAGAGCACACTCTCACAGACCGGCGTGACCTGCCATCCGGGGTAGTAAGAATTACAATTCCCCTCGGTTACAGCGAACACCTGTTTCTGCCACTTCTGCAAAGGTTCAGGCGACACTACCCTGATATAAGCATCCGAACATCCTGTCATGGAACGGGCACAGAACTGAGCTCCGGACTATCCGACATTATGTTCTGCACAGAACCTGTTGAAGATCACCGGGCTTCAGCACGTTCATTGATAGAGTTCCGGCACCAACTGGTAACCTCACCAGCCTACCAAAGTCAAATAGCGACTCTCAATCACCCAGAGGATCTGCTTCAGTATGATTGCGTTCTTTTCGGTCAGGCCTGTAAGCCAGGCGTGTGGCAATTTGAACGCAGGGATCAGTCGGCATCCTCCAGAGTACTGCCACCGGATGAGATGGTTTTTGATTGTTACTCTCTGGTACAGGAAGCATTGATTGGAGGACTTGGCATCGGTGAAGTGCCAGCCTTAATGGCTGGCCCACTCTGCGAAAAAGGGTTATTAATTCCGGTACTCCCAGAGTGGACTATGGGAAAAGGCAACCTGGATGCTGTGATTCCGGCACATCGACAACTAACAAGAGCTGCGAAGGTCTTTATGGGTTTTGTTGAGGAATATCTGTCCTCAGCAATCAACTGGCCTCTTCTGTAGCCACCCCTGACACCCGTTTTTTCAAGTGGCGGACTAACCGGTTGGCATTGCTTCCCTGCTCAGGGTACCGGGCTGTTTCCATAACGAACTTTGGAAGCACCCGATCCCCCGTAGCCATCACCACCGGAGTAGATAGAGCCTGTTTCACAATATCGGCAATATCCTCTTGCTGATTTCCTTCTCGAAGGACAGCGAATTCATCCAGCCCACAACGGGACAAGGTCACATCAAGGGGCAATCGATCCTGCAGTTGGAACGCCGATCTTTTCAAAACCTGGTCTCCCATAACATGGCCATGGCTGGTATTGAGAGCCACCAGGTTGGTTATTCGTATTAGCGTTATTTCCACCGAGTAATGTCGCACTCTTGCTCTCTGGCAAGCCATGTGCAACCGATCCTGAAACAAGTGTCGGTTCGGCAAACCAGTCAGTGGATCATTTTGTTTGGCAAACATTTCAGCATCCCTCTGACTGTTCGCTTGGACACCAGACGAGTAAATACCAAGGTAATGCTGTGTTTGCCCATCAATCACTATGGCTTGAATCGACACATGTTGGCGAATAACAGAACCATTGCGGCAACGATTCCAGATTTCTCCCTGCCATTTCCCCAGCTGATGAACCTCATTCCACAGCTCCTGATAGAAACTGTGATCATGACGACCCGAACTGAAGATGGTCGGTGTATTCCCGACTAACTCTTCAGCGCTGTACCCCGTTGCGTCCTGAATAGAGCGATTGGCACTGACGATGCAGTGGTTAGCGTCTGTAATAACAATACCTTCACCAATGTTATTCAACACCATCTCAATTTTTTTCTGTTCAACCTCCTGCTGACGGGTATAGGTTATATCCATCACCATGGTGACCATTACCCGTGTTGTTGAGCCTGCCCGATACAGGCGGTACTTAAGTACAGAGTAGAATTTAGGCCCGTCCAGAGTTTCCATCACCATTTCATAGCACTGACTCTTATCGCTCTGGAAAAGCTCTTTATCCGGTCGGCTTAGCTGGCGCTCTTGCTTATACTTTTTCGGCAAATGCTCCAAATCGGTACGCAGGAGTTTAAGAAAGGACTCATTGGCATAGAAAAACTTCCCGGTATCCTCCATAAGTGAAATCGCAACCGGAGCACGATCCATCATAATTTCTGCATTCTGCCGATAGGCTTTAACCATTCGCTCCAGCATCACCTGATCATGGATATTGACTCCCACTCCACGATACCCAACAAAGATGCCCTGCTCATCCCTGACTGGCCTGCCACTCAGTGCAACCCAGTATTCTTTCTCGCCCACAGGAACTCTTATATTACGAATGGGTAGATGATCAGCCGTTGCCCTGGCCGCATCAGAAAGACCTTTTCCCTGAAGCAAATCAATTAGATTTTTTCCCTTGACCTGAGATGCACCCACACCGGTCTGCAACGAAAACTGACTCGAGATATTGGAAACTTTCAGATCTGCTCCCGTCTCCCAAAACCAGTCTGAACCACTGCGGGCAAAGTCCTCAAACCGGTCACGGGTCAGTTTCAGTTCGGCTTCCATCTCTCGGTATGCAGTGATATCAGCGAGCATTCCCACCGCTCTGACCGGCGAACCATCGTGTGCCCGTTCACACACCCGCCCCCGGTCTCGAACCTGCTTAATCTGCCCCTGCTTGGTATAAATGCGATATTCCACATCATAGAAATCTGACTCGCCAGAGAGATGTTTCTTTAAAGCAGCAAGAACTCTGGTTGCATCATCTTCATGAACCAGATCATACCAGCCTGAAAATTGGGGCTTACGCTCACCAGGCTCAAAACCCAGCATCCGATCCAGTTCGGGACTGAAGTAAACTTCATCGGTTTTTGCATTCCAGTCCCACAATCCATCACAGGATTCATTGAGTGCAAAAGACAACTGAGTTTCCCTAACCCGGGAGGTATCCTCACGAGCCGAGACCAGATAATAAGCTGTATCATTCAGAACAGAATTAGAAGCCATCAGTTCAACAGTGACGTCTGAAAGAGTGAGTAAGTTACAGGCAGAGACACTGGTTTTGTTTTCACATAGAAGATCCAGCTCTTCACGAGTGAACTTCCGACCTGCCTGAGAGGAAAAAACATCGGAGAAAGCCCGCCCACTGACCTCCACTTGTGAAGTTCCAAGAAAAGTAGACATAACAGTATTCAGGTAACGGACTTGCAGCTGCTCTGCTGAGACCAGCATAAGAGGTGTCGGCAACTGTCCGTAAACAGACTCAAAGCACATGATGTACAACTGATAAAATAGGGGGGCCAGAAAGTTCGGTTAACTCATTGAAGACCCAAACAACAGGCTGGGCAATGTGCCACAATCCCAGTCCAATAGCTATCTCAAGTACCAGCCATATGGCGTCCTTGAAAGGTCGCGGACAAGAAAAGGTCGCGGACAAGAAAAAACCGCTTGCCTTACGACAAACGGTTTTTCTATAAACTTCTGTGATTGCATCAAGATCTATGCATTTGTCGCCACAAAATACTTGGGATCTTCGATCACATTCACTTCAACCAGGCTGCCCGCTTTCTTCAAAAGCTTACGACAGTCAGGGCTCAAGTGACGCAAGTGTACAATTTTCCCGGAATTCAGGTAACGCTCTGCCAGAGTATCAATCGCTTCGAGACCGGAATGATCGCTCACCCGTGAGTCAGCAAAATCGACAATCACATCAGTATTATCTTCCTTCGGGTTGAACTGCTGCATAAATTCTGTAGTAGAACCAAAAAACAGCGGACCATGAACCTTGTACACGGTTGAGCCGTTATCATCGTCCAATTTCTCTACGCGGATATGCTTGGCATGTTCCCAGGCAAAAATCAGCGCGGAAACAATCACACCAATCACAACGGCCATAGCCAGGTCAGTCAGCACTGTCACTACAGATACCAGAACGATGACAAAAGCATCGCCTTTTGGAATCTTGTTCATAATGCGCAGGCTACTCCACTCGAAAGTACCCAGCACTACGATAAACATAACACCAACCAGCGCAGCCACAGGAATCATCTCAATCAGAGAGGAGGCAAACAGGATAAAGCACAGCAGAGACAGCGCTGCGGTAATACCGGACAAACGACCTCGACCACCAGAGTTCACGTTAATCATGCTCTGGCCAATCATGGCACAGCCACCCATACCTCCGAAGAAACCGGTGACTACGTTAGCAACGCCCTGCCCCACACATTCACGGTTACTGCTGCCGTGGGTCTCAGTGATTTCATCCACCATACGCAGAGTCAGCAGGGATTCAATAATGCCGATAGCCGCAAGAATCAGGGAGTAAGGGAAAATAATTACCAGCGTTTCCCACGTGAAGGGAACACTAGGGATGCTGAACTCGGGGAGACCACCAGCAATGCCAGCAACATCACCCACACTTTTCGTGTCCAGACCAAGTCCTAGAACCAACCCAGTAACCACCAGAATTGCTGCCAGTGAAGAGGGAATAGCGGTGGTCAGTTTTGGCAGAAAGTGAATAATGGCCATGGTCAACGCCACCAGCCCCAACATGATGTACAAGGACTGACCTTCTATCCATGCGACATCAATCACACTACCCTGCCAAGATGTTCCTTCCAGCCAGCCTGCGCCAGCACTGGTACCGAATTGTCCCAGTTGAGCCAGAAAGATCACAATAGCCAGACCATTCACAAAGCCCAGCATCACAGGGTGAGGCACCATACGGATAAATTTACCCAGCCGGAATACGCCCGCCAGAACCTGCAGAATACCCATCAGGACAACTGTGGCAAACAGGTACTGAACACCATGATCGGCCACCAAAGCGACCATAACCACAGCCAGGGCACCGGTTGCACCGGAGATCATACCGGGGCGACCACCAATAGCCGCGGTAATCAGACCCACCATAAAAGCAGCGTACAAACCAACCAGCGGTTCAACTCCTGCTACAAAAGCAAAAGCTACGGCCTCTGGCACCAGAGCCAGAGCCACTGTCAGCCCGGACAGCAGATCATTTTTTACAGAGGCGACTTTACTCGCATGAAGATCAAACAACAGGAAAGCTCCTTGGAGACCGGTAGATACCACTTCTTATTTCGGTATCAGGTCAAATTTCAGGTAAACAATATTATTTATGGTAGGTCTGTGCGCACATTCTTACTGTTCTTTTTTTCATGAGCCAGCAAAACCGCGCGGAGTATAAAGGCATAGCCAATAGGCTTCAATAAACGACTACGCCTGCTTTTCTGTCATTTTCGACAAAAATCACCGCCAAATACAAGATTCTCCCAACAAACCACAAATTGAATGCCTCTGCTGTTTTATGTGGCTGAACTATACTGCCGCTGCCCATCTGGAAGGAGTCAAAGGTCGGGAGGGAATATGAAAACCATGAAAAACAATCGACCAGTATTCTTCGCAGTGCTTGTTGCGTTCATAAGCGTACTCTGGCCAACCATCAGTGAAGCTGCAATTCCTACTGTTATTACCCTTCAGTGGTTTACCGATAAGCGCGCGATTATGCTTCTGGTTAAGATGCCCTCAGAGCATGCTGAAGATGTCCCTGCCCATCGCCTCCTGCTGCCGGTTGAATATAAAAACTCAGTGATTTTTGAAGGTGTAATGCGCCTGGGAGATGGTTACCTTTATAAAGTCACCCCCAAGCAATCCGTCGGGACGGTTCAGCTCTTTGCTGCAGTACCACTCACACTAACAGTCCAGGCTTCAGATCCTCCACGATCCGACTATGGAACCCCAAAATCAGCAACTCCCGATATTGTTGCAGCTTATACCGGCGAAAATACTCCTCATGGTGTGGTGTTCCGGGTTTTTGATACAAAAGAACATCACACTTCACTGAATGAAGAAGAACTTAGAACGAGTCTTACTGGTTCTGTACAACAGCTTGCGAAAGATTTGGCAACGCTTCACCACTCAGCCTCAGAAAAATATAAAAATGGGCGCACAACCGTTCAAGTATTCTATTCCTATACACAAGGTACTTCTCTGTTAGCCGAAGAAACCTCCTTAAGTACTGTATTTCCCAATTTAGAGTCATCTTCTGAAAAGTTTGATGACGCGGCAGGTGCCCCTGATCCACCAGATACCGATAGTCTCACAAAACAAATGACAGCTCTGAAACTGGAACCATCCGTTCAGGAACAAATGGCGTCACTGGTAAACAAAGAAATGTTGAGCCATGTGCAAAGTGACTTTCCGAATGTTGCCAAGCTAGCTTTGGCTTATCTCCCAAAGTCAGAAGCCGCTCTCACCGTAGAGCCTATCCCCTTTATCATTCTGGCTCAGGCCTTCAAAGATCAGGAAGTCAAGTTGCAAGACCTTCCTGTCTTTTCCGGAACGCAGGCGCGGTCAGACATTGAATTAAAAGCGTTGCAAGCTGTTTATGAACATGATTTTTCGAGTCTTGCTAAACACTCACCACCGCCTGAAAAGGCTGAAAATTCACCGGAAACAGGCATAACAGCTCTGGAACAAGCGTTGCTATCCAAATTGAACAGTGGTGAAAATACTGATGCTGAACTGTGGGATTTGACCAGTACCGTATGGGGGTCGGATAAAGCTTATATTTTTAACGAAGTATGCTCTGGGGCAAACTCTTCCAAGTGCCAGATAGTCACCCCTTTAGACAGTATCAGTGATCCATCGCCCCCAGAAACAACTTCCCATATGGAACTTTATTTCCCTTTAGAGGAAGAACGACTGACTAAACTCGAAAACGCCGCCCGGATTATGGCCCAAAGTTCAACGGCATTACCTGTTTGGAAATATAAAAATCACTGGACCGGTACAAAACTGTTTATCCGGGTTGTGAGTCATGACACCCGCTTCAAACCATTGACCACCCTTCTGAAGGGCCAACCTCTGCTATATCCCAAAGCGTTGAATTACTTTGGCCAAATCCTGCGCGCTTTGGATGCCCTTTACAGGCAGCAATTAATTCCATCACGCATTCATAAAGACAGTATTGTTTTAATGGAAAACAAGAGTTCCCCCTCTGTGCAGTTTTCTTCCACACTCTGGAGCCCCTGTAATTCGTTTGCCGAGGGGTGCTCGGAGCTTTCTGGTAAAGCATTACAAGATAATATCGATGAGCTCCTGAAGTTGTATTTGGAGCTGCGAACCGGTCTGGATCTCAAGACTGTTAGCGATAAAATGACTCTGATTAACTTTTCTGACACGCCCAGTGATGCACAGAGCATGGAAGCGTGGCGTCAATCTCCTACCGAAACCTGGGCCACCTGGATGACAATAACTATCAGTGAAAATGCCCCTACTGATGAACAAAGTTTCATCGCAGGTTTTCAAACACTGCCCAAGGATGCCAACATAGTCCGAAACCTTCTGAATCTGTTGCCTGGATCCCATGCCCCTAATCAACCAAAAGCCGTCGCTACATCTGGCGGCCTGCAGTCTGCCTCACCTGCAACGGTCACCCAAATTCTTCCTACCTTCACGCGCTATTTGAGCTGCGATAAAGGTCACGCTTTGGTACAGAGTTCAACAAGAGATATTGGAGCGGACTATGCCGGGGTTTGTGGTAAGGCAGGAGTGTACTGCAACGCCCCAGACTGCACCCCACACACTGTTACCGATGAGTTTGTTATGCATTGCAGCGAGTGTGGCAACGGCTTGAATGGATACGATAAGTGCATGGCTTCCTGCGCCAGAGCGCTTGGAATACCCGGTTTCCCTCCTTCGGTCACCTGCACAGAAGGTCACTGCATGAAACTGTCTCCGGGAAATATTGATGCCAATCCCCACAAACTCATCATTCACTGTGATGGAAAGGGCTGCACATCCCAACCCAAACAGGACGATATAAGAGGAGAGCACCATTACACGTGTGCCGGCTGCTATGGAAAAGAGGTGGCTGAAGATCAACTTGCTGGTTTTGATTACTGTATTAACTGTGCAGTCTCACAAGGACTGATGTCAGCGCAGCCAACGGGTCCAAAGTCCCACAAGCACAAGATGAAACTGGTGACAACACGGAGCAGTGGCAGACTCTGTAGTAACTGTGGAACAGAAAATCCGGTTCAGCAGTGGCGTTTTCAGTGCCAGTCTTGCCCTCAAGTCAACCTTTGTACGGACTGTGCAGCTACAGAGCTTGAATGGCCAGGAGCCAGAAAGCTATCTACTACCAAACAATAAATCAGGCAGCTCGGGTTTCTTTCGGCGCCACCGGACTCTGTGAAGTTTGCACAAAAACTGCGGCTCCCTCACGAGTTTGGACTTTAAACAAAGCGATACCCAAGTAAGCAAAAACAATGGAAGCACAAGGATTTATCCAGTTCAACAGTGCCCATGGTGCGTATTCCAGTACAGGAACACCCAGGGTTGAAGCAAAAAAGGCACCGCCTGTTGTCCAGGGAATCAGCGCCATGGTCAGAGTGGCTCCTTCTTCCAGAGAACGACTCATAACCGAACGATCCAAACCCTGGCGATCATAAGCTTCCCCGAATAACTGGCCACCAAGAATAATTGACATATAAGCCTCCCCCATGCTGAGGTTGCCCATAAAGCAGGTCAGAATGGTGGTTCCAACCAGAGAAGCGCCCTTCTTAATCTTGCTGAGAATACCGGCCACCAGCACCCGCAAAAAACCAAAGCGACTGAGGATTCCACCAAGAGCCAGAGCCATAAGCGCCAAAGATAATGTCCACATCATTGACGCAATACCGCCTCGCTCCAGCAATTTATCCAGCGTCTCTACACCGGAGCGAATATCACTGCCACTGAACAGGCTATTCAAAACAACACCCAGCTCCCGCTGTTGAACCGTTACCGCCAGAATAACTGCAGACAAAGCCGAGGCCATCATTGCCACTTCTGCTGGCATCCGAAAGCCACTTAGCAGCAACATGACTAACAGAGGTAAAACCGCAACCCAACTGATTTCAAAGGTTCTTTCCAGCCCACTCGTCAGAGTATTCAGTTCACTGACAGGAAGCTGGTGATTGGCGTATTCCATGCCAATCCAACCGAAAATCACCAGTACCAGACAATACACAGGAACGGTTGTGCAACACATGCTTCGAATGTGGCTGTAAAGAGTTGTTTTTGCCGACATCGCCGCTAGGTTGGTGGTATCAGAAACAGGTGACATTTTGTCGCCAAAGCAGGCACCAGAAACGACCATACCCGCAACCACTGGTAGTGGAAATCCCATAGCTGCACCTATTCCCATCAACACCACTCCAGCCGTACCAACGGTTCCCCAACTGGTACCGGTGGCAACAGACATAAGACTGCAGAACACTAATCCGGCAGGGAGGAAGACAGCCGGTTCAATAAATCGCACACCAAAATAAATCAGTGATGCCAGAGTGCCTCCTTCTATCAGAGCTGCAATCAAAACCCCGATCATGATGAAGATATAAATGGCGGTCAGTGCGCCCTTTATACCTTCATTCATAGCATTGCGAACCGCCTCATAGTTATGCCCAAGAAACATAGCGCTAACAGCCGCAATAATAATGCAACCCAGCATTAGACTGTGGAGACTGGTCGAGAGATAAAACAGTCCGACAGCAATAACAGATAAAATCAGTAGAAAAGTAACAAGAGACTGACGAAAGCCGGGCTGTTTAACCGACTCTGTAGTTTGGCTCATCAGAAATGCCCTCCGGGCAGGCAGCGATCAGAAGCACTACCTGAACCAGAGAAAAAGCTCGTGGCAGCTCACGACAAGACTACCATTTCGTGCTCAAAAAATCAGGGCATCCAGCGCTGCTCAAGCTCAGAAAAAAACCCTTGAGCTTTGCGGAAGGTGATCCAGTGATTGACATAATTGATCCACACCTGATCATCCTGAGGCAGTAAAATAGCTAACGGTTTGGCTTTTCTGGGGGCAACCGGAAGAACGACAAGATTCTGGTATTTCGCCACCAGTTTGGAAGCTTCCAGATTGGAGGTCAGGGCAACCTGCGCACGACCAGAGAGTAACTCCTGAAATCCACGGGCCGGTGCTTCCACAGATTTTAAGGTCGCATCAGGAAAATAATCTTTGGCTTCCTGTTCAAAAACAGTGCCCAGTGTCACTGCAACTTTCACAGAAGAGTTGTTAATAGAATCCCACCCAGTGAACTTTTCCAGATCAGAACGTTTCACCAGAGGAACAGTACCTACAGAAAAATAAGGCTGGGAGTAACCAGCAACTTTCGCACGTTTCATATTAATGGATGCACTGGTGGACATATCATATTTATCCGCCACCACACCGTTAACCAGTGTTTTCCAATCTGCAGGTATCAGTTCCAGTTTCACTCCCAGATCCTCGGCCAGTGATTTGGCCAGATCAATATCAAAACCCTGATAATCATTAGTGGCGGGATTACGGAGTGACATAGGATCCCAATCCCCGGTTGTACCCACCCGCAATACACCGTCTTCAAGAATACGTTGCAACCGTGAATCGTCAGCCCACACTTGAGTTAATGTTGCCATCACCAGTAAAGCCAGCAGGGTCAGTCGTTGGAATATCATCATTATTTTTGTCTTTTGGTTTTATATAGATTCTGGTTACTACGCATGGGAAACCATAACGGATTTTTGTCTGCCATCACAACGGGGTATGATGAGTGGATAACAAAACAAAGACCTTGTCATGCAGTTATTATCCCGCCTTTTTCTTGTATTCACATTGTCGTTCGTGCTGACAGGCTGTTCTGATAATTACCAATGGGGTTGGTATATTCTCTCCCCCGCGACAGAAGCCGGGCGCATAAATCTCAGTTTTCTGATTCAGGGGATGGCCTATACCATAGGCATCAGCATACTGGCGTTCTCCATAGCCATGGTTGTTGGCCTATTGGTTGCCCTGCCTGGGCTGTCTTCTCGCAAACCTTTGCTCTATGGCAACCGAATTTATGTAGAGACATTCCGCTCAATTCCGGTGCTGGTGATGATTCTGTGGATTTATTACGGCCTGCCACTGGTGTCTGGGTTGGAGTTTTCTGCTTTTACTGCAGCCGTGATTGCACTGGCTCTGTGTGAAAGCGCATTCCATGCCGAGATTTTCCGTGGAGGAATCAATGGCATTGATAAAGGCCAGTTTGAAGCGTCCGACGCACTTGGCCTGACTTATATACAAAAAATGCGATTGATTATATTGCCTCAGGCTATTCGTAAGATGCTGCCCCCCCTGGCGAACCAGTTTGTTTATATGTTGAAGATGTCGTCTCTGGCTTCCGTGATTGGCGTTCAGGAGCTGACCCGCCGGGCTAACGAATTGCAGATCAGTGAATATCGAGCCATGGAGATTTATTCCGTTCTTGTTTTGGAATATCTGGTACTGGTGCTGCTGTTCTCCTGGTTTGCCCGTAAGTTGGAGAAGAAACAAAACAATCACTAGGGGCGTCAACAAATCTTGTAGTGCCTTTGTTTTTCCATGGTAACAATGGCATCATCCAGCCTTCCTCTCTATTGAATGCTGGTCACAGGATCAACCATGCGCCTGCAGAAAACCCTAAAACAATTAATAACCTGCGCCTCTCTAACAACTTTATCCACTTTAGGTTTTGCCTCCACAAATTTTGCCTCCACCTGGCAAGACACGCTGGAAGAGGCAAAGGGGCAATCTGTTTACATGAATGCCTGGGGTGGTAGTGAATCGGTAAATGATTATCTGGACTGGGCTTCACAAGAAGTTAAGGAAAAGTACGGCCTAACCCTTCATCACGTAAAGGTTGATGATATTTCCAGTGTTATCAGCCGGATTCTGGCCGAAAAAAGCGCTGGCCGAACAAATAAAGGTTCCGTTGACATTGTCTGGATCAATGGCGAAAACTTTCGGGCAATGAAAGATAACGGCCTTCTGCATGGCCCCTTTGTTAACGCGCTGCCCAACTGGCGCCATATCGACACCAAAGATAAACCAACAACCGTAGTTGATTTCGGTGAACCAACTGATGGGCTGGAAGCCCCTTGGGGTATGGCACAACTGGTATTTATGAATGATACCGAAGTTGTACCTCAGCCCCCCAAAAGCATGCAGGAACTGCTCAGTTTCAGCCAAAAGAATCCGGGGCTGTTTACTTATCCAGCGCCACCAGATTTTATCGGTACTACTTTCCTGAAGCAGGCACTTCTCGAACTTGCTGCTGATCCTGCTCGACTGCAAAAACCAGTTAACGACAAGGATTTCAAGCGGATTACCCAACCTTTGTGGAGCTTCCTTGATCAACTCCACCCCCAACTCTGGCGCAGCGGCCGAACATTCCCCACCAGCGCAACAGCGATGATTCCTCTGTTAGATGATGGTGAGCTGGCTATGTCGTTAACCTTTAACCCCAGCGAAGCATCTACTGCAATAAATAATGGTCGCCTGCCCGACTCTGTTCGCACCTATGTCCATAACAATGGCACCATTGGCAACACCCATTTTCTGGCGATACCGTTTAACAGCTCAGCCAATGCTGGAGCCAAAGTGGTGATTAACTTTCTGATGTCACCAGAGGCACAGTTGAGAAAGTCGGATCCGCAGAAGTGGGGAGACCCAACAGTATTGAGCATCGACAGCCTCAATTCAGAAGATAAAAGCGCATTCAAGGCTCAAAAGCTGGGTATTGCCACCCTTCGCCCTGAACAATTAGGAAGCCCGCTTCCCGAACCTCACCCATCCTGGGTGAATGCTCTGGAACAAGCCTGGCAGGAGCGTTACCGTTAAAACAACCGAAGTCTGGCAGTAGTATGAACGCTCATCACACAGGACGTGCAAAGGCACTTGCCTACCTAATCCCTCTGTTGTTCCCGGCCATTATTGTGGCCGGGCTTGCCGGAGTTATTTTACCTGCGTTTGGTTGGTTTCCTGCTTTAGGGTTCCACTCATTTACCCTGACTCCCTGGCAAATCCTGTTCAACACACCGGCACTGATGGAAATGGTACTGGTAACGATGTTTGTTGGACTCAGCACCACCGCCATAGCTTTACTGCTGACACTTATTTTTGCGGTAACCTGCTGGCAAACCCGATTATGGAGAATCACAGCTCGATCACTATCACCCCTGCTGGCAATTCCACACTCAGCACTGGCCATCGGCGCCCTGTTTCTTCTGGCTCCCAGCGGCTTTTTCAGTCGTATAGCAGCAACACCTATGGGGTGGACACGGCCACCTGATATTTTGTCGGTCAATGATCCCCTTGGGCTAAGCCTGATATTTACCCTGGTTCTCAAAGAAGCCCCTTTTTTGTGTTTGATGCTGATTACTGCTGTCAGCCAGACACCGGTGAAGCGTTTACTGACTGCTGGTCGCGCACTGGGTTACAGCCCCCTGCAATGCTGGCTGAAACTGGCCTGGCCACAGGTTTATCCGAAAATGCGTTTATCAGTGCTGATTGTGATGGCATTTTCACTGTCGGTTGTAGATGTCTCCATGATAATTGGGCCCAACCTGCCGCCACTTCTTCCGGTTCAGATTCTCTTCTGGCAACAGAACCCGGATATTACTCAACACCTTCCCGCAGCAGCAGGCGCCTTACTGTTACTGTTACTGGTAATCGCCACTATGGGGCTTTGGTTGTTGGGAGAAAAAACTCTTCAGTTCAATTTGCGGAACTGGCTGACAGCAGGTCACCGCGGTGGACAAAAACCTTTGTTAATGAAATGCGGCAAAATGACCTGGTCAGGAACATTGTTAATGGCTCTGACTGCCTTGATTGTTGTCGCTATCTGGACTTTCGCCTGGCGATGGCGTTTTCCTGATATTTTGCCATCTGTATGGTCGCTGAAATCCTGGATTCGCTATTTCCCCAGATTGCTTGATCCACTGGTAACAACCCTGATTATTGCAGTTTCCAGTTCAGTTATCGGTATTGCTTTGAGTATTCTCTGCCTGGAATTTCGTTCCCCGGAAAAACCCTGGCAAAACCGGGCTGTCACTGCCTTTTTCTATTTACCTTTACTGCTGCCGCAAATGACATTTTTGCTGGGCATACAAACCTTGTTGGTATCGCTGCATCTGGATGGTTATCTAGTCACCGTGATTGGCTGTCATCTATTGTTTGTTTTTCCTTACTGTTATCTCAGCCTTTCAGGTTCCTGGCAGCAATATGATCAGCGCTACACACAGGCGGGAAGATTGCTTTGTGGGTCACCATGGAAAACCTTCTGGCAAGTAAAAATCCCCATGCTGCTGACTCCTCTATTAACCACCCTGGCTCTTGGTATTGCCGTTAGCACAGCCCTCTATCTGCCAACGCTAATGACCGGCGCCGGTCGCTATGAAACTTTGACCACAGAAGCTGTTGCCCTTGCGTCAGGCGGCAATCGCCGCTTACTTGCTCTCTATGCACTTATGCAAATGCTGGTTCCCATGCTGTTTTTTGCGGCAGCATTATTAACACCTCGATGGCTGCATATTCGTCGCAAAGGATTTTCTCTCTCGGCCGGCCAAAGGACATCTCGCAATGAGTCTTGAACTGGATAATATCTCTCTGGCTGTTGCTGGACGTACATTGTTGGAAGAGTTTTTCCTGACCATTAAGGCTGGTGAAATCGTCTCCATTATGGGGCCGAGTGGCTGTGGTAAATCCACTCTGCTTTCGGTGATTTGCGGCGCCCAAAGTCCAGCTATTACAACCTCTGGCAATATTATTGTGAACGGTCACAATGTCACTGATATGGCTATGGAAAAACGCCGAATCGGACTGTTATTTCAGGATGACCTTCTGTTCCCCCATATGACTGTGAACGGTAATCTAGCTTTTGCGCTTCCCGCAGGATTATCAGCGAGAGAGCGCAGCTATCGAATCGATGAAGCCCTGGCCGCCGCCGACTTGCCTGGTTACGGCAATATGCATCCTGATAATTTGTCTGGTGGACAACGCGCACGTATCAGCCTTATGCGCACCCTGCTGGCGGAACCAGAAGCTCTGCTTCTGGACGAACCCTTTTCCCGATTGGACGCTCATTTACGACAGCAAATGCGTAACTTTGTGTTTGATACAGTGAAAGATAAACAGATCCCGGCTCTGCTGGTGACCCACGACCGCCAAGATTGTTGTGAACGTATTATTGAGCTGAATGCTTCCAAGACTATCTCTGGAGACGTTCATGATTGATCGCTGGACTCACGCCTGGGTACAAAAACCCCTGAATGTTTTTGCCAAATCCATGATCGGTCGAGTCACTCCCGACCAATTAACTTTTGGTGGATTTATTATCGGCATGCTGGCTGTTCCACTGCTGGCTATGGAGTGGTATACCCCAGCTCTGGTTGCTATTGTTATCAACCGGATTATGGATGGCCTGGATGGCACTTTAGCCCGCTATACCCAAACGTCCGATGCCGGAGGCTTTCTCGATATCTGCTTAGACTTTCTCTTCTATTCCGCTGTTATCTTTGGCTTTGCACTGGCAAACCCGGAACAAAATGCTCTGGCAGCTGCCTTTCTGATATTTTGCTTTATTGGCACCGGCAGCAGCTTCCTTGCTTTTGCGATTATGGCGGAAAAACATCAGCTGGCTCGCATTCAGTTTGACAATAAATCCCTGCACTACCTGGGAGGTTTAACTGAAGGTACTGAAACCTTATTGTTTTACATTGCTATCTGCCTGTGGCCCCAGCAATTCTCAATATTGGCTGTTATTTTTGGAGGCCTGTGCCTGATTACTGTTTTCACCCGTATCTATGGTGGTTACCAGACACTGTCTCGCATTCAATCATAATCTCACTAAAGAGCCGCGGTTGATCCTGAGCGTTCATAGAGTGGTTGCGCGACAAAAAGGCCGTAGAACACCTGAAGTGTTATTTCTGACATTGTTAAATAGATATTTGATTGACAGGGCTTTCTGTTTATAAGGCTTATAAGAACCAAATCAACCGCGATGTGAGCTTTCATCCACCGGTATAAATAACACCGATTTCAGGGGGCTGCTTTATGCACCAGTTCAAAACCACCAAACTCATAGAGCAAATGTGTCAACTGCGTAGTATTACTATTTTCAGCATGATTGAGTGGTATAGGCATATAGTCCAAGTCTTCATCCCCACAGACTGTTTTCCAGTGTTTCAGCTGCCAGAGTGACTGAATATCATCGTAAAGCAGTAAAACCCTTCCCTCTGCGCCATCCTCTGCGCCATCCTCTGCAAACGGCCCTCCGAGAGAAAATGTTCCAATTTCAACCCAACGCCTGATTTTTCGACAACAGCTCTTAAACAGCTTGACTCATCCTTCAGAAACCGCTTCTGCAAAGTAGGTGCAGCCTTTATCATTAAATTGAGAAAAATGGGCGACAGTGTCTCGATGGTTGCTAACTCCTCGGAGATTATTCCCCTGAGCCAGCACATTTGAGGATTGAACAAGCCATAAAAAACTGTGTGAGATGAGTGTAGCTGGTCTCCCTGCAAGCAGTTGTATTTTGTAAGCTTTATAGCTATTTAAGGAACAGGGTAACAATTGCTCTACTACTGATGAGCCGTCATAATCTGCCACGCTGCTATTCATTCATTCTCAAGCAGATACCCCATGAAAGATGTTTCACCCGCAACACAGCAAGCCCTAACTCAGCTCCATAATAGTTTCAGGGAAAAAAACCTGAATCATTCAGGAACACTACCAGTGTGTGATAAAGACCCTGAGTGGCCGTCCCCCTGTGAGCAAGCTCATCCCGATTTGAAGCTGAGTTACTGGGAAGCTGTGAGCTGTCCGGACACTTTGGATTTCTCAGGCCTTGAAACCGCTCTGGGGCTAAAGCTTCACCCGGATATTGCCAGTTACTACACCAGCTTTTACAGCAACAATATCCCTGTCTGTTGTGACGACGGTAATCTGGAACTGCTGCAGGTATGGAATCGAGATGATTTTGATCGGCTGCAGCAAAACCTGATCGGTCACCTGATGATGAAGAAAAAACGCAAACAAAACCCCACCGTTTTCTTCGCGGTTACCGATGACGATGAGATTATTTTGTCCGTATTAAATGAAACCGGGGAAGTTTGGGCAGAAAGAGTAGGGAAAAACCCACACAGGAAAATGGCAAACAATCTAGCTGAGTTTCTGGAAAACTTAACTGTATAGCCTGTCTGCACGGGAACCACTGCGTTTTCCGTGCAATATCCCTTTAAATCACTTCACCATAGCCAAAGCGTCATCAGCAGCCCAATTCCACATTGAACCGTCATAATTTCTCACCTTTTCATAGCCGGTCGTTTTGAGGGCAACAGTAACCAGGCCAGCACGAATACCTCCAGTACAATAAACAATAATTTCATCGCCCTTACTGATTCCAACTCCAATCATCATGGATTCAATGTCAGACTGGGTTTTCAGAAAACCATTGCTGTCGAGAAAGTCCTTGTAAAAGATATGAACGGCCCCTGGAATTCGACCGTCACGCACCTCACCATAATTCTTTTTGCCGTCATACTCTTCCCGTTCCCGGGTATCCAACAGTTTCAATTTATCAAGGTTGGCAGCAACATATTCGGTGGTGGCATAAATGGTTTTGTCTTTATCAATAATGACAGAACCATAATCATTTCGCTCAGACTTTGAACTCATCATAAAGCCAGCATTTTTATAGGCTCTGATACCACCATTAAGAATGGCTGCATCGTCAATACCCGCATAGTTAAGCATCCATACTAGTCGCCCATCTTCGCCAAAGCCATCCAGCGGATCGATATAGACAACAACCCTGCTGTTTTTGGAGATACCTAGTTTGCTAATTTCCCGGGCAAGCTGATCATCCGGTAATAACAGGCCATGATTTTTATCTGAAGGATCACCCATAAAGCTGAACTGAGACCAGGCAGCATGCACAGCACCAGGAATGTGCTCATCGTCATAATCATCTTCGCTGCGGGCATCAACGATAATCAAATTGGCATCATCAAGATGATGATTCAGCCACTGAGCCGAAATCAGATATTCTGGGTGTGTATAAGTATCTGGTAGAGAAACCTTCTGACCGACGAGCGTTGCCGCTTGTGCTTTTTCACATCCGGCCAGCCCGGTAACAACAACTGCCATAACAAGAAACCCGCGTAATCCCATGAAACCCCACAAACTCTACGCCATAAACGCTGCGATTGTGTACCGCAAAGTCTATGGATAAAGGGCTCCGGTAACGTGATGTTAATCAGCACTATGCAAGCATCACTTTAAATTTGATCCAGATAGGCTTTACGAAACATCACTAGCCGTGGGCGGGTTGAACGGCGGGCATCAAACAGAAAAACATAATCTTCACCATCATCTGCCGCTGGGATAGTTCTCTGGTATTTTCTGCCGGCAATTTTAAACACCTGCTCTCCGGCAGAAACCTTCGCTTTAACCCGATACTGATCTTTGCCGAGAAACTCAAATACCTGGGTATTAATCTGGGAACCGGCTAGTTTCAGCCTTTTATAGGAGGGTTTCCCCGGCCGCCCAGCCTTAAGAACTTTCTCAAGGCGAGTCACCTCTCTCTTAACATAAGCGAGCAGTTCCTGAGTTAATGGATCTTGCCCTTCCTCGGGAGCAGCACCAGCCTTTGTTACAGACGGTGCGGATGTCACCACTGGCTGAGGTTTCACCTGCTTTATCGGTTTGATGCTCTTCTTACTAACGACCTTCTTAACAGGGGCTTTCTTTTTAGAAACCTTTTTCTCTTTGGCTTTCTTTTCCGCAATGTTTATGCGCTGTTTTTGCTGCTCAATACGCTGATTACCCTGATCAATCCGGCTGACCAATTCCACCTTTTCAGCCTCAAGCTCCGCAAGACTTTTCTGAATTCTGTTGACAGATTTCTCACGGATGCGAAAACTGCGCTTAGCCATTTCCAAAGAGTATTCTGCCAGCTTAACGGCACGCTGATTCGCCTTGGTATTCTGCTGCTCCAGTTTCAGTTTGTTTTGTTCAAGGTGAATTTGGGCGTCGGTAAGACGCTGCATGTCGACATTAAGCTTTTCCTGAGCAATATCATGCTTGTAAAGATAGGCTTCTTCGTCCTGACTCAAGCCAAGGAGTTCTGCCTGACGGTTTTCCTGAGCCTGAATAAAAGCACCAAGGGCTTCTTTTTCCCGCGAAACCGAACCAGAAGCCAATTGTGCAAGTAGAAGGAAAGAAATGACTGCAATAAGATTTCGGACGAGCATTCAACAGCCCTGTTATGGTTATTATGCTGTTTATGACAAAGATATTTAAACGGCTTGTCGCTTATCAACTGACTCTAACCAGCACCGCTCCTAACTTCAATAGCACTGAGCAACACTGTGGCCACCTTCCGGTCAGGAGTTTCCCTGTTGACCTTTCAGCATTAGCGCCCCCTAACAAGCCAGCCGTAAGTATTACTACCTGTATTGCACTATTTTCATTCAGGCTCAGGTTATAATCATGCGTTTACATATCTATTTGGTCATTCCATACAATGAAAGTCTGTAGTGTTGATATTCAGGGCAGCGAAGCCCTGTTCTGCATATTGTCCCTCGATAACGGCCTGATGAGCACCCACGACTGCCGCCAGACTCGTATTCCCCTGAAAAAGGCTGACGAGCAAACCAGCGATACTGAGCAGGTACGCCGCTTCCAGCAAATTTTTGCCAAACTCTGCGAAGATTACCAAATCGAAAATGTGGTTATCCGTGAGCGGCCCAAAAAAGGAAAGTTTGCCGGTGGTGCCGAAGGCTTTAAAATTGAAACTGCTATCCAGTTGATCTCTGGTGTGCGAGTGGAGCTGATGTCTAACCATGCCATTAAGGAACAACTCAAACACACTCCCCTTCTGGTTGACTCCCGTGGGGCCGGCCTCAAAAAGTTCCAGGAATCTGCGTTCCAGACGGGTTTTGCCTGGCTGAATAAAGTGCGGGCCAGATAACCTCTGACTATGCCTTCTGCCGCATCAGGCGACAGAGGGCGCATATTCCTTTTTGTTATATTTAAATAGTTATTTATCATTTCTGGTGGCTGCAGAAATCACGTAACTTCGCCTACAAACTATCGGAATGTTTGTTTCTCAGAACACCCTCCTCCGATACATCTAATAAGCTGAACCAATTCAGCAACAACTTTGTACTTAAAAACTAAAGTGAGGCGTAGAGTCTATGTTTCGTCGTTTATCTGCGATGGTTCTGACTGTTGTCATGTCCGTCTTCCTTGTTGCCTGTGGCAATCAGGACAATTCATCTGCAAACAATGAGTCTGCTGAAACTGAGGCTGTCAAAGTTGGTATGTCTGGCAGTTATTACCCTTTCACCTTTGTTGAAGGTGGTGAACTGCAAGGGTTTGAGGTTGATGTATGGAATGAACTGGGTAAGCGTCTGAACCGCCCGGTGGAGTTTACTACAGCCCCCTTCTCTGGTCTGTTTGGCATGCTGGAAAGCCAGCGGATTGATACAATCTCCAATCAGATTACCGTGACCGATGCCCGTCTTGAGAAATACAACTTTGCAGACACTTATGTATACGACGGCGCTCAAATCACCGTTAATGCAGACAACACTGATGTCAGCTCCCTTGAAGACCTGAAAGGCAAGAAAGTCGCGGTCAACCTTGGTACCAATTTCGAACAGTTGCTGAGAGATTTTGACCCCGACGGCGATATCGAAGTACGTACCTACGACACAGGTATAGAGCAGGAAGTTGCCCTTGGCCGTGCAGATGCCTTTATTATGGATCGCCTTTCCGCAGCGGAATTGGTGAAAAAATCCGGTCTTCCGCTCAAACCTGCCGGTAAACCTTTTGAAGTAATCGAAAACTCCATGCCGTTTCTGAAAAACGACACCTCCGAGCAACTGCGTATTCAGGTAAACCGTGCTCTCACTGAGATGCGTGCGGATGGCACCCTGAAAACCATTTCGGAAAAATGGTTTGGTACAGATGTGACCCAGGAAGGTTGATTGAGAGAAACCATGACCGAGTTTGATTTCCCCTATGCTGCCGACCTTCTGCCTCAGTTGATCAGCGCATTACCTGCCACCTTAGGCATGACAGTTCTGGCTACCGTATTGGCACTGGGGCTTGGTCTGGTTATGGCACTGGTTCAGGTTTTTCAGGTCAAAGGCCTGAACCGGTTAACCGACATTTATATTTCCTTTTTCCGTGGCACACCGCTGCTGGTGCAACTATTCCTGCTTTACTATGGCTTGCCGCAGATCTTTCCATCAATGACCTCTGTCACCGCCTTTCAAGCTGTGACTTTGGGATTGGGTTTGCACTTTGCCTCCTACATGGCAGAGAGTATTCGCGGCGCAATTGTTGGCATTGATAAAAGTCAAATGGAAGCATCGCTCAGTGTCGGCATGGATCGCTTAACCGCCATGCGCCGTATAGTTTTACCGCAGGCTTCCCGCATTGCCCTACCAGGGCTGATGAACAGTTTTATCGATCTGCTCAAAAGTACATCTCTGGCATTTACCCTTGGTGTGGCGGAAATCATGTCCAGAGCTCAGCTGGAAGCGGCTTCAAGTTTTAACTTCCTGGAAAGTTATCTGGTGCTTGCACTGGTTTACTGGCTGCTTGTTATTGTCATGACCTGGGCACAGAAACTCACGGAACAACGCCTTGGAGAGGCTTACTGATGGCATTGGCTGAAGTCACCAATCTGCATAAAACTTTTGGCAACAATGTTGTGTTGGATGGTATTGACCTGCAGATTGATCAGGGCGAGATCGTGGTTATTCTTGGCCCATCCGGCAGTGGTAAATCCACCCTGCTGCGTTGTCTGAATTATCTGGAAACGCCTGAACAAGGCACCGTCACGATTGCCGGTCATTCTGTTGATGCCCGGGCAGCAAATAAGAAAAACATTATTGCACTGCGAAGACAAACGTCTTTTGTCTTCCAGAATTACGCATTGTTTAAAAACAAATCCGCTTTGGGAAATATCACCGAAGCACTGACCACAGTGAAAGGTTTGCCTGCGACTCAGGCAGAAGCTATCGCTATGGATATTCTGAAAAGTGTGGGGCTGGAAGATCGCCGAGATGCCTGGCCGTCAGAATTGTCAGGCGGTCAGCAGCAGCGCATTGGTATTGGCCGGGCTATGGCTCTTGATGCTGAGCTGATGTTGTTTGATGAACCAACATCAGCTCTTGATCCGGAAAAAGTTCATGAAGTATTGGACTTGATGAAACAACTGGCTTTGCAGAAGCGAACCATGATTGTCGTGACCCACGAGATTCCTTTTGCCCGGGAAGTGGCAGACCGAATTATTTTTATGGATGGCGGCAAAATCATTGAACAAGGGACTCCCACTCAGTTGCTGGATAATCCGCAGGATGAGCGTACCCAGGCATTTCTCAGGCAAGTTCTATGAATCACACTCGTTCTTGTTGCCGAGCTTAAGGAGTCAACAAGAACGAGAGTGTATCCTATCCCTGTATGTGGCCTACCAACGTCTGATCATCCAGAGCCTGATATCCGAATTTGGCCGTGTCTCGTATATTCCCCTTCAATAACCAATATATGTACGAGGCCAGGTATGGAACTCTTATCAATGTCACTGACGGCACACAGCAGTCTATCGGGCTCCACATCCACCAACGTGCGCAGCCAGTGGCTGCGCCTTTGGTCGCACCTGCTCCCTGATGCAGAAACAATTGGGTGGCGAAAATCAGACTCATGACGGACTTGTCTGAGACTACTCAGACCTCTCTGACATTCTGACCCCTTCGGTCAGAGATGTATCAGCGGATTCCGATACTGAATCCATTGAGTCGATATCTCTACGCGAAATCGCAGATATTAGGGAACCATACCGAATAACTGTAAAGATTCAGTTGGAACAATAGATTTCTTTTCTTTGGCTATTATGCCAGCACGCCTACTCGCTCCTGCCAGTATCAGCAGCCCGCGAATGTGGTTCTATGGCCAGCAGTTTTTCTAGTCAATGAGGCAACAACTTTATGTGGACCCTGCTGTTAATCGCAGCCTTGATTGGCCTGGCTTATAAGCGTGCCAGCCTGACCACGGCAACAATCACCTTTGCCGCTTACACTCTGGCTATCTGGTTATTCGGCACGTCTGGTACTTTGACTGCCCTTGGTGCCGTTCTGACCGCTGTTTTCGGAGTACTTTCTCAAGCAGGTTTCCGTGCCAGCACCATCACTAAACCAATCTTCAGCCTCTATAAAAAGCTGCTGCCAGAAATGTCCGACACAGAGAAAACCGCCCTCGAAGCCGGTACTGTATGGTGGGATGGTGAAATGTTTTCCGGCAAGCCAAACTGGAACAAACTGAAGAAGCACCCGAATCCTGAAATGAGCCAGGAAGAGCAGAACTTCCTTGCCAATCAGACAGAAACTCTTGCTTCCATGATCGACGAGTGGAAGATCAACAACGATGGCGACATGGCCCCAGAAGTCTGGGATTACATGAAGAACGAACGCTTCTTCGCCATGATCATTCCCAAGCAATACGGCGGCCTTGGTTTCTCTGCCCAGGCTCAGTCTGCGGTTCTACAGAAGCTGTCTGGCCTTTCCGGTGCTGCCTTTTCTACTGTAGGTGTTCCTAACTCTCTCGGCCCCGGTGAGCTGCTGCTCAAGTATGGTACTGAAGACCAGAAGAATCACTACCTGCCTCGCCTGGCCGATGGCCGTGAAATCCCATGCTTTGCTCTGACGGGCCCCCGCGCGGGTTCTGATGCCACCTCCCTGCCGGATACCGGCACAGTGTGCAAAGGTGAATTTGAAGGCAAGGAAGTACTGGGCATTCGGATGAATTTCTCCAAGCGTTATATCACCCTGGCTCCGGTAGCCACCGTGGTAGGTATGGCGTTCCGGATGTTTGACCCTGAAGGCCTGCTGGGTGACGAGAGCGATATCGGTATTACTGTTGCTCTGCTGCCTCGCGGTCTGAAAGGTATGGACATTGGCAATCGCCACAAGCCTCTCGGCTCTCCATTCATGAACGGTCCGGTTCACGGCGAAAATGTATTTATCCCGCTGGACTTCATTATCGGTGGCCCGGACATGCGTGGTCAGGGCTGGAAGATGCTGGTTGAGTGTCTCTCCGTTGGCCGCTGCATCACTCTGCCTTCCTCCGGTGCAGGTGGTGGCAAGTACGGTATTGCTGCAGCAGGTGCTTACAGCCGGATTCGTCGCCAGTTTGGTGTACCCATCTCAAAGCTGGAAGGTGTGCAGGATGCTATCGCTCGCATCGCTGGTAACGCTTACACCGCAGCCGCAGGCGCACGCGTTACTGCTATTGCTGTTGACCAAGGTGAAAAGCCTTCCGTACCTTCTGCCATTCTCAAGTACAACCTGACCGAGATGGCCCGTCAGACTGCGCTGGACAGCATGGATATCCACGGTGGTAAGGCCATTATTACTGGCCCTAACAACTACGTGGCGACAGGTTATGCTTCTGTACCCGTTGCTATTACTGTTGAAGGCGCAAACATTCTGACCCGATCCATGATCACCTTTGGCCAGGGCGCGATTCGTTGCCACCCTTATGTGCTCCCAGAAATGAATGCAGCCAAAGAAAACAATTTGAAAGCGTTTGATAAAGCTCTGTTTGGTCACTTCGGTTTTATCTTCTCCAACGCGGCACGTTCTGCTGTACTGGGTCTGACGGGTGCAGCCTTTACCTCTGTGCCATACAGCGGTCCAACAAAAAAGCACTACCAACAGATCAATCGTTATGCGTCCTCTTTCGCCCTGACAGTTGATATGTGCATGTTCTCCCTGGGGGGTGAACTGAAGTTCCGTGAGCTGATTTCTGCCCGTCTGGCGGATATGGTGTCCAAAATTTACCTGGCCTCATGCGTGCTCAAGCACTGGGAAGACCAGGGTAAGCACAGCGCCGACCTGCCACTGGTAGACTATGCCTGTCAAAAGCTGTTCTTTGAGTTTGAAGAAGCACTAGATGGCGTACTGAGCAATCTTCCTGCCCGCCCAATGGCCTGGCTGCTCCGTGGCCTGACCCTGCCTCTTGGCCGCCGTGCCCAGAAGCCTGGTGACAAACTGATCAACCGTGTGGTTGAACTGACTTCGTCCAAGAGCGAAACCCGTGAACGTCTGATCAGTGGCATCTATCGCAGTGACACCCGCACGAATGGTGAACGCAACCCTCTGGCAGTTTACGACTCTCTGCTGGAGCGTGTGGACCGTGCTGACCCCATTTACAAGAAGATTGCTCAAGCACTGAAAGCTGGTCAGTACAACGAAGCTGAGCTCACTATTGAAGGTCGCATCACAGAAGGCGTTGCCATGGGCGTGCTGACTCAGGAAGAAGGCGACTTTATGCAGACCTTCGAGAAAGACGTGCTGGATATGGTCAATGTTGATGACTTCCCACTGGAGCACTTTGGCCCGGTAGCGGAAAACCATGACAAGATGGCCAAATCACCAAAAACAAACCGTAGAAAAAAAGCAAAGCAACAGGACAATAAAGCTGCCTAATAGCTGAACCTCCTGTAACAAGCCCCGGCACTCCCGGGGCTTTTTTATTTACCCCTAAATACTCTATTATCTTTCTGAAATATTCAGTGGGTACATTCAAGTGGACAAACCTTTTTCTCAGGCTTGTGAAAACAATAAAGAGCCAATCCTGAATGTTTTAAAACACCATTTTGATAATGCCAGCCTCGTGCTTGAGATTGGCTCCGGAACTGGCCAGCACGCAGTATGCTTCTCTCAAAACCTCCACCACTTAACATGGCAGACGTCTGATCTTTTAGAAAACCACCAAGGTATATACCGCCAAATAGCAGACTGTGAGCAGAGCAATCTACGCCCTCCCCTTGAACTGAATGTTGACAACACCCCCTGGCCATTAACCGAGTTTGATGGGGTATTCTCTGCTAATACGGCACATATCATGTCTTGGCAGAGCGTTGCATCAATGTTTCAGGGTATTGGCCAATATCTTAAATCTGAAGGTGTTTTTTGTCTTTATGGCCCCTTTAATTATCAAGGAAACTTCACATCAGAAAGCAACGCCCGATTTAATGACTCACTGCAACAACGCGCTAAACATATGTCCATCAGAAACTTTGAGGCCATCAATCAACTGGCCAGAAAAAATTCCATGAAACTGATTGAAGACAACCCCATGCCAGCCAATAATCGTTTGCTGGTTTGGAAAAAACATCACACTCAACAACACATTTGAAAGCCAAATTAAAGAGGCAAAGCTTTCCCTTTTCCTGATTCGGTCTACCCTGTACTCGCAATTTATTCGGGTCAGGTGACAAATGAAATTAACGAGTTCTCTAACTTCTGGATTGCTAGCTATATTCTTACTCTGCAATCATTCTTTAGCGAGCGAAGCCAACCACAGCTGCCCGAAGGTTTTGAAACGCGCTTGCGTGCCAACAACCAATCTCTCGTTTACTGGCATGCCAAAGGTGAGACCACAAACCTGTTATTCATGGGTTTAGGTACGGCAATCATTTACCGACTCCTTCCTACCAACATTAAGAGTTTTGAATACTACGCGCTCGGCGCTGGTGTACTGACTGATTTAACAACCTCTCAGAACTGGACAGACCTTACCTTTCGCCTTGGTGGCCGCCTCCCTCTGCATTATTGGCGTAATTATTTTCCCAGCGACATACTCTCCTATCATTTCATGGCTATTGAAAACCTTCTTTTGGAAGCGCCGAACCTGTCTTTAGGAGTCATAGAGTTACTTAAACAGAGAAAACAGATCTATCAGGATATTAACCACATTATCCCTGGGTCTGGTTTTGACAAACAGCACTTGCACATTTCTTTGCACCCCGAAGAAAACGGAACATTACAAATCCACTTCCCCAAAGCTAAGGTTACCATCTGTGGAGAAGCGGATGATCCCTCGCTGTTTCCAGAAGAACCGTTGGCAAAGCTTGTGTGCCAATCTCAGAAGTTAAACATTAAACAACTGAATATAATCCCACTGGAGGGCAAAAAACCGCACCTCCAAGTCACCGCTTTCCACAGGGCAATTGCATCAAATAGGTACCATCGAGCCACATAATTTGTAGTAGTCTCTGATTCCCATTTATCAGACTCGTATTTCAGCATGGAAGCCCAGCAGTATCAGCCCCTGACAGCCTTTCTCGCCAAAGTTTCTGACCCTCGCTGCGAAGGCATGTGCGACCATAATCTTCTCGATATTCTTGTCATCGCCGTCTGCGCAATGATTTGCGGGG
>NZ_CAMZOG010000034.1 GCF_947331445.1 Parendozoicomonas sp. Alg238-R29
CTATAACGATCTTGAATATCTGTATCTGAAAATTCGACAGGAGGCTCAGAAATGATCAGCCAACCTGCGAAAGAGCCTAAAAAGTCGGTTTTTTTTTTTGCTTACTGCCTGCTGAAAGCTGGCTGCAAAAAAAAATAGGTTTTGTGGCACTCTGTTTTTCTAATGGCTTACTATTGTATGAATTTCATGCGTCAGAAGAGGCTAAGGAGTACTCCATGTCTGATGTTTTTCATCTTGGTTTAGTTAAGGCGGATCTTCAGGGTGCAGAGCTGGCTATTGTGCCAGGCGACCCTGAGAGAGTTGAGAAGATCGCCCGTTTAATGGATCGCCCTGAACATCTATGCAGCCAGCGTGAATACACAATCTGGCGGGCTTATATTAATGATAAGGCCGTGATTATCTGTTCAACGGGCATTGGTGGGCCTTCGACGTCTATTGCCGTGGAAGAGCTAGCTCAGCTGGGTATCCGTACTTTCCTGCGAGTCGGTACGACTGGCGCCATTCAAACTGATATCAATGTTGGTAGTGTGATTGTCACCACTGGTTCTGTAAGGCTGGATGGTGCAAGTCAGCACTTTGCACCCCTTGAGTTCCCTGCGGTTGCAGACTTTGGCTGTACTCAGGCACTGGTTTCTGCTGTTCAGACCCGTGGAGTTGAGTATCGCACTGGTATTACCGCCTCTTCTGATACTTTCTATCCTGGCCAGGAACGTTATGACACCTTGCGTGGCTATGTTATTCGCAAGTATCAGGGTTCTATGGAAGAGTGGCAGCAGTTGGGGGTGTTGAACTATGAAATGGAATCTGCAACTTTGCTGACCATGTGTGCTGCACTTGGGTTGCAGGCAGGCTGTGTGGCTGGTGTTATTGTAAATCGTACTCAGCAGGAAATTCCTGATGCTGAATTGATGGCGAAAACGGAATCTCACGCCATAAATATCGTTGTGGATGCTGCACGTTTGCTTATGTCTTAATAATTGCCTGTTTGTGAATCGTATTGTTCTTTGCGCTCGGCTTTCCTTGCCGGGCGCGGGTTGTATCTTTTATTTAAGAAATATCTATAGCCGCCATTCCTTCTCGGCAGCTGAGCCAGAGCTGAGTGAGATCTTGTTCTTTGCCCAGCCATTTCAGGCACCATGACAAAGCGGCACCCATATTGTCTTTGTTCCATGCCATCAGACATTTACGGTTGTATTCCAACGCGGGTATTGGACGGGTAATTAATTTCCCATCTCTGAGTAAATGTTCGGCAAAGTGAATCGGAACCATTGTGACACCAGTTCCTTTGACTGCACTGTAGAGAGCTTGCCGGAAGTTAGGCATAACCAGTACCTGGCCATGGCTCGCTAAACTATCGCCACCGTGATGCAGAACACGGGCAGAATCTTCAACAACAATCGTTGTGTGATGATTGAGCTCTTTCAGAGTTACTGGTTGGTCACTGCTCGAAGCTAGGGGGTGGTCAGGCGCCATAACCAGTTTCCAGTCCAGAGGCCCCATTGTTTGCCATCCAAACTTGTTATTGGCACTGATTTCATCAGGGATTGTCACGGGGGCGCCAATTGCCAGTTGGCAGCGGTTGTGAAACAAAGCATCCCAACACCCCATATACACTTCGTTGGTTATGTGGAGGGTTGTATCTGGAAACTTCTGCCGGAATTCTTCCATGAGCAGTTGAACGGGCCCCTGGTTGATAATGTTGTCGAGAACGATGTGGAGTTCTGGCTCTACACCGGTTGCGATCTGACAGGTTGAGTTTGCCAGTTCACTCAAGTCACTGAGGATCTTTTCTCCCTGTTTTACAAAGTGTTCACCTGCAGGTGTGAGTTCTACTCTGCGGCTATCTCGAAGGAATAGAGAGACACCCAGCTCATCTTCAACTTTGCGGATGGTGTAACTGATGGCTGATGGCACTTTATGCAAATGCTTGGCTGCTGTTGTGAAATTGCCAAAGTGCGCAACGGCCTGAACAATCTGTAGTGTTTCTGTTTGAATCATGTGCGTTTCTATCAGCGTTCAAAAAAAATGAATGGCCTTACAAAATAAAGCGTTTTTCTAATGTGTGCCCAAGCCCTACTATTTGCATCACTTGCTGCTCAGGGCGGCAAGTCACCTGCTACTACGGCATTCAGGGTTTGGGTGAATCCTATGTCGACAGTGATTTCAGAATGGGATTCTGAAATGCTGGAACAGCAGGTTGAGCGAGCGATACCTGATACTTAGACCCCCTCGGCGTTTGTCGTGGGGGTTTTTTTTACAAAAAAAATAAGCAAAAAAATTTTGCAGTTTAGACATAACAAAACGCGACGTGGTTGATATAGATCAAAAGTTGTCCGTATTTGTTTGTGGACAATGGCGGCCTCGTTTCATTGTGTGAATCTTGAACAGTTAATACATGTTTTTTTGTCGTTGTTCACCTGTTTTTTTCAGGTTCTCTTGAACGCGGTATCAGGGTTCTTTCAGATATTTATAAAGATCCGGAAAGGATCAGGGGTGTTGTCATGGCCCAAGTCGGCTTTAGTATTCTGGGTGTTGCCTGTCTTATGGGGTTAGCATTTCTGCTATCCGATAATCGCAAAGCTATTAATTGGCGTACTGTGGGAGGAGCCTTTGCCATTCAGGCATCTCTGGGGGCATTTGTTCTGTATGTTCCTTTTGGGCAGGATGTTCTGGTTACTATTTCTGGTGGTGTGCAAAACGTTATTAACTATGCCAACCAGGGTATTGGCTTCCTTCTCGGACCTCTAAGTAATCCAGGCAGTGCCGGTGGCTTCATTTTTGCGCTGCACGTACTTCCTATCATTGTCTTCTTCTCTTCCTTGATAGCAGTACTCTACTACCTGGGCATCATGCAGTTTGTTGTTAAGCTATTGGGTGGTGGGCTGCGCAAGATGCTGGGTACCAGCCGTGCCGAATCCCTGTCTGCTACAGCCAACGTTTTTGTTGGTCAAACTGAAGCTCCTCTGGTCGTAAAGCCTTTTATTAAGCACATGAGTCAGTCTGAACTGTTTGCCATTATGGTGGGTGGTCTGGCTTCTGTAGCAGGTTCGGTACTGGCTGGTTATGCAGGGCTTGGTGTTGAGCTGAAATACCTTGTTGCGGCTAGCTTTATGGCGGCACCTGGTGGCCTGATGATGGCCAAAATGATTAAGCCGGAAACTGATGAAAACACAGATTCCAAGCAAGATCAGCTGACAGAAAATGCAGATGAAAAACCTGCCAACGTTCTGGATGCGGCGGCGCAGGGTGCTTCCAGTGGTATGAAACTGGCGGCTAACGTTGGTGCCATGCTGCTGGCTTTCGTGGCACTGATTGCCATGGTTAACGGTATGCTGGGTGGCATGGGTAACTGGTTCGGTATCGAGAACCTGTCCATGCAAATGATTCTGGGTTATGTCTTCTCTCCAATTGCCTTTATTCTTGGTGTTCCTACCCATGAAATTTTGCAAGCTGGCAGTCTGATCGGCCAAAAACTGGTGCTTAACGAGTTTATTGCTTACATCGATTTTGTAAGTATTAAAGATACATTGTCTGCACATACTCAGGCGGTTATTACCTTTGCTTTGTGTGGTTTTGCTAACCTGTCATCCATTGCGATCCTGCTGGGTGGTCTGGGTAGTCTGGCACCAAGTCGCCGTGGCGATATTGCCCGCATGGGTTTGAAAGCTGTATTGGCTGGTTCTCTGTCTAATCTGATGAGTGCTGCCATCGCTGGACTGTTTCTGGCGCTATAATTCGATGCTTCGATAAAAGCTTTAAAAACCGACAGAGTAACTTTTGTAAAATAAGTTACTCTGTCGGTTTTACCTTTTTCTGCCAGTCTCGCCCGCTATTGTCTGCGTGTTGGCAAACAAGAGAGAAGTGGTTATGTCCGATCTCAATTCCAGTAGCAAACTTGCTCTTCAACTGATGGATAATACGTCCCTCAACGACGATGACACTGCGGAACGTATTATCGCTCTGTGTAAGTCTTCCAAAACGGCTGCTGGTCATACTGCGGCCGTTTGTGTATTTCCAAAGTTTGTTCCTGTTGCTCAGAAAACCCTGAAAGAGTTGGGTCTTTCCAATGTGAAAGTGGCAACAGTGACTAACTTCCCGGCTGGTAAAGCTGATGTTGAACTGGCTCGCCGTGAAACAGCAGAAGCTGTTGAACTGGGTGCAGACGAAGTTGACGTAGTATTCCCTTACCGTGCGCTGATTGAAGGGAATGAGCAGATTGGTTTTGATTTGGTTAAGGCTTCCAAAGAGGCTTGTGGTGACCGCGCACTGTTAAAAGTTATTATCGAAACTGGTGAGCTGAAAGCCCCAGCGCTGATTCGCAAGGCCAGTGATATCTCCATTAACGCTGGCGCAGACTTCATCAAAACCTCCACAGGTAAAGTCGCTGTAAACGCAACGCCTGAAGCAGCCCGCATTATGCTGACTGCCATTAAGGAAAGCGGTAAAAATGTAGGCTTCAAGCCTGCTGGTGGCGTGCGAACTGCAGAAGACGCAAAAGAGCATCTGGATATTGCTGCTGAGATTCTGGGTGCTGACTGGATTAACCCTTCTCACTACCGTTTTGGTGCCAGCAGCCTGCTGCCTAACCTGCTGAACACTCTGGGTTTGAAGAAAGATCACGTTGACACCGAGGGTTACTGATATGTTTCTTCCCCAGGAAGTCATCCGTAAGAAACGTGAAGGTCTCAAGCTTTCTGAGCAGGAGATTAATGACTTTATTCAGGGTGTAACCAAAGATACGGTTTCTGAAGGCCAGGTTGGTGCTTTTGCCATGGCGACCTATTTCCAGGGTATGGAAATGGATGAACGTATCTCCCTGACCAAGGCCATGCGAGATTCCGGTATCGTAATGAACTGGGATAACGAAGGCCTGAAAGGCCCAATCGTTGATAAGCACTCTACTGGTGGTGTAGGCGACGTTGTCAGTTTAATGCTTGGCCCGATGCTCGCAGCCTGTGGCGGTTATGTGCCCATGATTTCCGGTCGTGGACTTGGTCACACTGGTGGTACTCTGGACAAGCTGGACAGTATTCCCGGCTACCAGACCAGTGTTGATGAAGAGCAGTTTCGTAAGGTTGTTAAAGAAGCTGGTGTAGCTATTGTGAGCCAGACTGGCGAACTTGCTCCTGCCGACAAACGCATTTATGCCATTCGCGATGTAACTGCGACCGTTGAATCCATCGACCTGATTACGGCTTCTATTCTTGCGAAGAAGCTGGCAGAAGGTCTCGATTCTCTGGTTATGGATGTAAAAGTAGGTAGCGGCGCATTCATGCCTACTTACGAAGCGTCCCGTGAACTTGGTGAGAGCATCGCCAAAGTAGCGACTGGTGCTGGTGTGAAAACGACTGTTCTGTTGACTGATATGAGTCAGTGCCTCGCGTCCAGTGCTGGTAACGCTGTTGAGGTAGCAGAAGCTGTTCGCTTCCTGACCGGAGAATACCGTGCACCTCGCCTGTTGGAAGTGACCGTTGCTCTGGGTGCAGAGCTGCTGGTGTCTTCTAATCTGGCTCCCGATCTGGAAATGGCCCGCGACAAGTTGATGGCCTGTCTTGAGAATGGTCGTGCTGCAGACGTCTTTGGACGTATGGTTGCTGGTCTGGGTGGTCCGGAAGATTTTGTTCAGCGTTATGATCATTACCTTCCTAAAGCCAGCATTATCAAGCCGGTACTGACAGAAATCACAGGCTATGTGTCTGAAGTGAATGCCCGTGAGCTGGGGCTGGCTGTTGTTGCGATGGGCGGCGGTCGCCGTACACCAACAGACTCTCTGGACTACAGTGTTGGCCTGACAGGTGTTTGCGCACTTGGTCAAAACATTGCGGCGGGTGAGCCGCTGGCTATGATTCATGCCAGCACTGAGCAGGCTTGGAACGAAGCTGCCCGCATGGTGCGTGAAGCTGTGATTCTGAGTGATAAGCGCCCGGAAGCACTGCCGACGGTGTATGAGCGTATTACGGCCTGAGGCTACTCTGTGTAGTAATGGCTCGCCGGAGCTTTTGATGATTCAAAGGTTCCGGACATAACAGGAGAATAAAGATGCCAAGAGCGATTGTTCTGGTACTGGACTCTTTCGGTATTGGCGCAGCGGGTGATGCAGAAAAGTTTGGTGATGTGGGTTCCGATACCCTCGGACACATTGCTGAAGTATGTGCTTCCGGACGTGCTGATATTGAGCGCAGTGGTCCGCTAAAACTGCCGAATCTGAGCAGTTTAGGCTTGCTCCACGCACATAAGAATTCCACAGGGAAATGGGCCGAAGGCATGGCAGAACTGCCAGCGACTGCCGGCTCTTATGCGTATGCTGCTGAGATTTCCAGTGGCAAGGACACTCCCAGTGGACACTGGGAAATGGCAGGTGTTCCGGTTCTGTTTGAGTGGGGTTATTTTACCGAGCATGAGAACAGCTTCCCTCAGAAGTTTCTCGATAAGCTGATAGAGGAAGCGGAGCTTCCCGGCGTATTGGGTAACTGTCATGCATCCGGTACAACTATTATCGCCGATCTGGGCGAAGAGCATATGCGCACCGGCAAACCGATTGTGTATACCTCTGCCGACAGTGTGTTCCAGATTGCCTGCCACGAAGAAAGCTATGGGTTGGATAACCTGTATAAGCTTTGCGAAATTTCACGCAAGCTGCTGGATGAATACAATATTGGTCGTGTTATCGCCCGTCCGTTTATTGGTTCTGGCCCAGAAGATTTTGCCCGTACTGGTAACCGCCGCGATTTCTCTGTTCTGCCTCCGGCACCAACCCTGCTGGATTGTTTGGTTAAAGCTGGTGGCGAAGTTGTTAGCGTTGGCAAAATTGCTGATATTTTTGCCCACCAGGGTATTACCCGTAAGGTGAAAGCCACGGGGCTGCAGGCATTATTCGACACAACTTTGGAAGAAGTTGATCGTGCCAGTGACAACACGTTGGTGTTCACTAATTTTGTCGACTTTGACTCGGCTTGGGGGCACCGTCGGGATACGGCTGGTTATGCGGCCGGGCTGGAAGAGTTTGATGCCCGTTTACCTGAACTGATGGAAAAACTGCAGCCTGGTGATTTGCTGGTTATGACTGCTGACCACGGCTGTGATCCAACCTGGCATGGTTCTGATCATACCCGCGAGCATGTGCCGCTATTGTTTTCAGGCCCCGGTGTAAAAGCTGTTGATCTGGGCGGGCGTGAAACCTTTGCTGATATGGGGCAAACGCTGGCTGAACACTTCAGCCTGTCCAAGTTGGAATTTGGTAAGAGCTTTCTGAAAGAGATTCTGTAACCAGAGTCTTTTTTTTCTCTATAGTTTTGTTAGTAAATGCTTAACCTGAGTCGAGGAGTGACTCAGGTTTTGGAGGATTTTCAATGGCAACTCCCCATATTAATGCACCTGCTGGCGCTTTTGCTGAAACTGTTCTGCTGCCTGGCGATCCGCTGCGTGCGAAGTACATTGCAGAAAAGTTTCTCACGAATGTTGAAGAAGTGACCAACGTTCGCAACATGCTGGGCTTCACTGGTGAATACAAAGGTAAGCGTATTTCCGTGATGGGTTCCGGTATGGGTATCCCGTCTGCCTCCATCTACTACAAAGAGCTGATCACCGAGTACGGCGTGAAGAACCTTATTCGTGTAGGTAGCTGTGGCGCGGTTTCTCACGATGTAAAAGTTCGTGATGTGGTTATCGGCATGGGTGCCTGTACTGATTCTAAGGTTAACCGTATCCGCTTTAAGGATCATGACTTTTCCGCTATCTGTGACTTCAACCTGCTGGAGAAGTCTGTAGCGTCTGCCCGTGAAGCTGGTGTCTCCATTAAGGTAGGTAACCTGTTCTCCGCAGACCTGTTCTACAACCCTGATGCTTCCATGTTTGATGTGATGGAGAAGTACAATATTCTGGGTGTAGAGATGGAAGCCGCTGGCTTGTACGGCGTGTGTGCCGAGTTCGGCGCTAACGGCCTTGCGATTTGCACCGTAAGCGATCATATCCGAACTGGTGAAGCTCTGGATGCAGAAGCCCGTCAGAACTCTTTCAATGAAATGATGGAAGTGTCTCTGAATACGGTTGCTTCTCTGTAAACAGAGATGTCAGTCGTTCGCTTTGTCGAGACTGTTGAGAACGGTCTCGGCAAAGGTCTGGAGATGTTCTTTTGTAGGGTTCATTCTCCCCATAATTCCAATCCCCCATATTGCCGCCATAATTGCCGTGGTTTTCTCTTTACTATTTGTACTCTTTGAAAACTCTCCCGAACCCCGTGCATCTTCATCGCCAGCTCAAACCTGTTTTGAATGCGTTCGAGTTGTGCTTTACGCAGAGTTCCAGTTGCAGCCGATGACCGGCGTTCGGTCGCCAGGGCGTGTGCTGTTTCGGCACAGTATCCATCACAGCTGGCGTTACGTCGCAATTCTCGAGACAAGGCACTCTCACTGATACCAACTCTGGCAGCGATTTCTTTTTGCATGAGGGTTGTCCCAAGAAGGGCCTCAATCTGGTATCGTTGGCCTTGAGTCAGCTGCTTGTACTGTTGGGTTTGTTTATTCATTCCTGACTTCCATTTCTGAGTGTGAGAGCTACGAAATGTACCAGCAGCTGGCTCACATCTGAAACTTCAGTCGATTGCACTTATTGTATTAACCCAGCATTAAATCACAGTTAATAATATTTAACTTTGAATTGTGGTGAGTTTTTTATTGTTAAAAAAAGGAATAAAAAAGGCGACAGTTGTTTAACTGTCGCCTTTGAAGTTAAAGTTTTTTAAATTAGCCCTTGATACCTTTAGTTGCCTGACTCATTTGTATCAGTTCAACCTTGTAACCGTCTGGATCTTCAACGAAGGCAATATGGGTCGTGCCACCTTTTACAGGACCAGGCTCGCGGCTGATCTTTCCGCCAGCTTTGCGGATGTCTTCACAGGTGGCGTAAATATCATCCGCGCCAATAGCAAGGTGCCCAAAAGCAGTACCGTGGTCGTAGCTTTCAGTGCCCCAGTTGTAGGTCAGTTCAATCACAGCCGTATCGGATTCATCACCGTAACCTACAAAAGCAAGGGTGTACTTGTATTCTTCGTTAACGGACTTGCGCAACAGTTTCATGCCGAGAATGTCAGTATAGAAAGCGATGGAGCGGTCGAGGTCGCCAACGCGGATCATGGTGTGGAGAAGTTGCATAAAATGCTCACTCGGGTTTGTATATGGGAAAGAAAGCTGCCGCTTCACAGATATTCTGGAAAGCAGCGGGGGAAATAAAAAGAATTGTACGACAAAAGCAAAGTTTGAGTTACTGGGTTTTAACCTCAGCCTTTTCACCCTTTTCACCCTTTTCACCCTTTTCACCCTTTTCACCCTTTTCACCCTTTTCACCCTTTTCACCCTGAACAATTTTTCTGTTGACTGTGGCACTCTCCAGAGAAACGATATAATCCTTTCCTTTCTCTGTCTGCTTGAGCTTAATCAGAAGATCATTCCAGTCTTTGGCCAGCCAGATCCAGGTTTGGCGCTTATTGTTGTCGCGAACCATTTTCAGGCGAACAGTGTTCAGCTTGCCAACGGGGGTATCCAGTGTTTCTTCACCATCAATTTTGAAGGTGTAGTTATCTCGTTCGTCTTCATCAATGATGTTGTAGGTGAACTCTTTCAAGCCACTGGCAACATCAAATTGAAGTTGTTGTTGATAACTTATGCGGTCTAGATCGTTTGGTTGAAGGGTCACCTTCCAGCTTTTTTTGTTTTCTTTGCTGAGAGCAAACTTTTTACCCCAGTCAAAATCAACAGCGGCTGTTTTCTTCTTACCCAGAGCGCCTTTTTCCATGTTATAGGCTTCAGGCTGAATCTTTCCATTGTTGAAGCGGAAACGGGACTCTTCATCAAAACTGTAAATCAACATGTCTGCCTTGAATGACAGGGTCCAGCTATTGTCATTGTTACGAATCAGTGAACGCTTGGCGTTACCATTGATAGGAACACCGCTCAGGTTAGCACTATAGTTCGCTTCATAAGGAAAAAGCTCAGCTTTGGAAGTGGCTGCATCAACATCGCTGGCGATAATCAGCCCGCTAAATAGTACAGGGGCGATAACTCCTGTAATACAGGAGCGCAGATTTACAGGAGTCAGTTTCATCATTCAGGTGTTGAAAGTACCGTATGTTGAAATCCCTGGGCAGGCAGGGGAACGTTATCCAGCAGAGCCTTATTCTCTTTAAGGCATAGCCGACCACTGGCAAACCAGCCAACGGCTACAGGATAGATGATATGTTCCTGCACCAAGACTCTTTTTTGCAGGGTTTCTTCTGTATCGCCAGAGCGTACAGGAATGCGTGCCTGGATAACCGGAGGGCCGCCATCCAGCTCGCTGGTTACAAAGTGCACAGTGACACCATGCTCAGCATCACCAGCTTCCAAGGCTCTTCGATGGGTATGAAGGCCTTTGTATTTAGGGAGCAGGGAGGGGTGAATGTTGAGAAGGCGTTGCTCGTAAAAACGAGTGAATTCCGGTGTCAGTATCCGCATAAAACCGGCGAGAACAACAAGCTTCGGATTGTAACTGTTAATCAGTTCCATAAGAGCCTGATCAAACTGCTCTCGGGTTTCATAGTCTTTGTGGTTTAACGCTTCGGCTGGAATTCTCGCTTCCATCGCCCGCTTTAAACCAAGAACACTGGGTTTGTTACTGATAACCGCGGCAATACGAATGCCGATATCTTCCTGGGTATCAATCAGCGCCTGCAGGTTGCTGCCACTACCGGAAATCAGAACGACGACCGGCAGGCGGTCGTCGTTGAGGTTTTGATCTGAAGGGTTACTGGCCATTTCAGAGCGGGTTATTTCAGAGCTGGTCATTTCAGTTGGTCATTACAGTCCGGTCAGTTCTACCTGTTCTTCGTCTTCTGCTGCTTCAGCAATAGAGCCGATTTCCCAGGCTGTTTCACCAGCTGCTGTGAGCAGGTCAATAGCTTGTTGCTTTTCCTCAGCAGGAACGGCAACAACCATACCAACGCCGCAGTTCAGAGTGCGGTACATTTCTTTCTGTTCGACATTGCCACCTTGTTGCAGCCACTTGAACAAGGCAGGAACTTCCCAGCTGTTGGTATCAATCATAGCTTTGGTATTGTCTGGAAGAACCCGTGGAATGTTTTCCAGCAAACCGCCGCCGGTAATATGGCTCATGGCGTTAACCAGGCCTTTATTAATAAGTTCCAGCATTGGCTTAACGTAAATGCGGGTTGGTTCCATCAGCAGGTCTGCCAGAGGTTTACCATCCAGTTCTTCATCCAGGGCGGTTTCATTCACTTCCAGAATCTTGCGAATCAGGGAGTAACCGTTGGAATGTGCACCGCTGGATGCCAGGCCAATCAGAGTGTCGCCGGCCTGAACTTTGCTGCCATCGATAATCTGTTCTTTCTCGACAACACCCACACAGAAACCGGCCAGGTCGTAATCTTCGCCTTGATACATTCCGGGCATTTCTGCGGTTTCTCCACCAACCAGAGCGCAGCCGGACATTTCGCAGCCATTGCCGATTCCGGCAACAACACTGGCGGCTACATCTACATTCAGGTGGCCGGTGGCATAATAGTCGAGGAAGAACAGAGGTTCTGCTCCGCATACAATCAAATCGTTCACACACATGGCAACAAGATCGATGCCAATGGTGTCGTGACGATTAAGGTCCATAGCCAGTTTCAGCTTGGTGCCTACACCATCGGTGCCGGATACCAGAACGGGTTCATTGTAACCTTTGGGAATTTGACAGAGTGCTCCAAAACCTCCGAGACCTGCCATAACTTCCGGGCGACGGGTACGTTTTGCAACATGCTTGATGCGATCCACGAGGGCGTTACCGGCATCGATATCGACACCTGCGTCACGGTAACTGAGCGATCCTTTATTCTCGGTCATTTTTAAATGCTGACTCACGAAGAAAAGTGGGATTTTGGGTGATGAGCTGGCGCAGGATTGTATCAGCCGCAAGGGATTTCGGCTATCTATAGGAGAGCTTTCGGTGTATTACACAGCAGATGTTGTATCAGTGGTCATACCCGAGGGCTAACTTATGGCACAATGGCTGATAATAAATGGTTGATAATAACTGTTTGATTTTCATGATTACCGGGATGGCCTGAAGACGTAATGACAATGCTTCTTTACCGGAGATGGTTTCTTCACTGGAGAGATATGTGCCTCCAGAATCAACATACTTCGCAAAAAACAGTTGGGCGCTACGGCAGATTGATGGGGCTGCTCAGTGTCCTTCTCCTCACTCTTTGGGGTGGGCAGATCCAGGCGGCGAGTGGTCAGGGAGGGCGTTTTTACGAGGCCTGGATTCCCGTTACTGATCAGAGTGATGCCAGTCGGCAGGCAGGTTTTCAACGAGGCTTGGATATTGTTCTTCAACGGGTAACTGGTCGGGCGCAGGTATCCTCTGTGAGTGAGTTTACAGATATTCGCGAGCAGGCGGGTAATCTGGTTAGTCAATTCAACTACCGGGAACAGCCGGAAGTCGATCGAAAACAGCCCTGGCAGCGTTATTTGTTGCAGGTGAGTTTTAATGAAGTGGCGTTGAATGATCTGCTCAGGAAAAAAGGGCTGGCTATCTGGGGGGCTGGTCGACCTCCTGTCCTTGTCTGGATAACACGTGAGCAGGCAGGGCACCGGGAAATTGTTGGCGGCAGTCAATTCTCCGTTATTCGGGATAGCCTGGATTATGCGTCCAATGAGTGGGGGGTTCCGCTGATTTATCCGTTAATGGATTTTGAAGATGCTGGGGCTCTGGCTGTTTCGGATTTGTGGGGGCTTTTTGCTGATCCTATTCAGCAGGCCTCAAAGCGTTATGGGGTAAATACCGTTCTCGCTGTTCGGGTTTGGCCTTCGATGGCAGGCGAGGGGTTATTTAACGCACGCTCGCTGTTTCTTTTTCAAAGGCAAACTATAAGTTCTGACTTCCGGGATATTGCGCCAGAAGAACTGGCCGAACGTTTACTTTCGACTGTCGCTGGCCAAATGGCTGGCTATTATGCTGTGACCGCTGATGGTTCTCCAGGGCGCCCGGTGCGGATTTCTGTTGATGGCATTGATACGGTTTCCATTTATGCCAATCTAATTCGTTATTTCGAAGATTTGACCGCTGTTCGTCAGGTAATGCCGATTCATGTCAGCGGAAGTAAAGTTCTTCTGGAAGTCACCATTGATGGTTCTATGGAGCAGTTGAGAGCCATTATTGATCTGGAGCGCAAGTTGGTTGCATCCTCACCATCAATACAGGATGGCGTTGGGCAGGAAGTTAATGCGATGCAGTGGCTGTCTGATTTTGACTACCGCTGGTATCAATAACTGAACTTTACTGGAGGTTGAAGAAAGGGATGACTGATAACTCTGATGTAGAACTGTCATCAGCCAGCAGTATGACGGTAGCTCAGCGCAGTTTCATACTTGGTGTTGTGGTTGTCGCAGGTGTTTTGATTTATCTGCTGGGGCCAGTACTGACACCTTTTCTTGTGTCTATGATTCTGGCTTATCTCGGTGACCCTCTTGCTGACCGTTTGGAAAAACTGGGGCTGGGAAGAACGAGTGCGGTTTGCGTGGTGTTTTTTGGCGTTATCCTGATCTTTGCCCTTACCTTGTTGGTATTGGTTCCCGGGGCCATCAAGCAGATTCGCCACGTTATCGAGCTGTTGCCGGCTTTAGGGCAGTGGCTGCAAACGGTTTTTGTACCATGGCTGGCTGAGTATATTGATATCAGCGCGGAACTGTTCAACCTTAAAGAGTTAAGCGCCAGGCTATCTGGTGAATGGCAGAGAACTGGTGATCTCCTGAAAAACCTGACTGAAGCTATTGGTGGTTCAACCAAGGCGATGGGTGCTTTTTTGGCCAATCTGTTTCTGGTGCCAGTGGTAACTTTTTACCTTCTTCGGGATTGGGATCGTTTAACGGAAAATGTGAGTCATCTGATCCCTCGAAATCTGGCCCCCACTGTTATGACTCTTTCTCGGGAGTGCGATGAAGTTCTGGCAGCTTTCCTTAAAGGGCAACTGATGGTTATGATGCTTCTGGGTATAACTTATGGCGTTGGCCTTTGGATTGTCGGGCTGCAGTTCGCTTTGCTGATTGGTTTGGTTGCTGGCTTGGCGAGCATTGTTCCTTATATGGGTTTTATTGTTGGTATTGGCATTGCGCTGGTGATGGCCGTATTTCAGTTTGATAGCTGGCTCCCTATAGGTGGAGTCATTGTCGTTTTTATTATTGGTCAGGCTCTGGAAGGAATGGTTTTCACACCGTTGCTGGTGGGAGACAAGATTGGCCTGCACCCAGTAGCAGTGATTTTCGCTATTATGGCTGGTGGTCAATTGTTCGGTTTTACCGGAATTTTGCTGGCTTTACCCGTTGCAGCTGTGATTATGGTGCTTCTTGTGCACCTTCACGGCAACTATAAGGGCAGTCACCTGTATCATGCCAGTGAGGAGTCGTGATATGGTTGTCACCTGCCAAAACCGTCGATTCATAGCGGATACATGAGTCAGCCGTTGCAATTACCGCTTAGTGTGCAGTTGAGGGATGACGCCACCTTCGCCAATTACTATCCCGGTCCTAATGATTCCCTGGTGAACATGATGGATCTGGAAAAGTGTGTCGATGGTATAACTCCGGAATCCTTCCTCTATTTATATGGCCCTTCGGGAGCCGGATGCAGTCATTTATTACAGGCTGCCTGCCACCAGACAGATCGCCTGGGGTTTCGCTCCGCCTATCTCCCAATGGATGAAATGGTCGATTATCCTCCCCGTGTTCTGGAAGGGTATGATGCTCTTGATCTTGTCTGTCTGGATAGTATTGAGGCCATAGCCGGTGATCGTCATTGGGAAGAGGCTATTTTCACTCTTTTCAATGAGCTCCGTGAGCGTGGCAAACGCCTTCTTGTTGCGGCGAATTGCTCTCCCCGCCAGCTTGAAATTCAGCTTCCTGATTTAGTATCGCGTTTATCCTGGGGGCTGGTTTTCCAGGTTCAGCCTCTCGACGATCACGATAAAGTTATGACCTTGCGTTTACGAGCCCACCTCCGAGGCCTCGATCTTTCGGAAGAAGTCGCCCGTTTTATCCTTAATCGCAGCCCCCGTACCATGCAGAGTCTGTTTGATGTTCTGGCTCAGCTTGATGGTGCCAGCCTGCGGGCAAAACGGAAACTCAGCATTCCTTTTGTGAAGGAAGTGATGGGCTGGTAGGTCTTTTGTAGCCCTTTTTTGTCAGAAACTTGCCTGATTCTTTTACCGAAGTCCTGTAATAAAGGTTTTCGGGTCATTCTCTGTGTGTTTCCTCTCTAAATAGCGGCTCTCAGTACAAAACCTTCTAAGGTGAGAGGTAAGGAATATCTCTGGCCGAGACAGGTGGTACGTTGCAGTTCGGCGCTTTCGAGTATTGAATTGCCTCCCCTGAACCTCTCAAGAGAGCCTTGCCATAGCAATATGGGTTTTGGGTTCATGCTTTTGTCTAACAGACCGGCGGGAACCATCCACGTATTGTTGTGGTCACGGGCAAAGATATGTCCGGTCAGAAAATACATGGTACACACGGAGGTTTCACCATGAAATTAGAAGGTACAGGCACTCTCATTCAACTTGGTAAAGCTATATACGAAAAGGCAGATCAACTCGTTCGCCGGGGTAAATACAAGTCCATGGCTATTGCTGAAAGGAAAGGTGAGCAAAAGCTGCCTCCTGCAGAGCAGCAAGCCCACTTAGAGGGAAAATCTCATACGGCAAATGTTTCTGTTCCCACGGCTCCCAAGGTGTCAGAAAAACTTCTGGAAAATTCCAAGAGAAAGCATCAGCAGCATGCTGCTCCAAAAGGTGGGTATAAGGACGTGCACTTGAAGACCCGCAGAGACGATCAGGGGGTGAAGTTGAAGCAAGCATTGAATCCATCTGATCACCCGGACAGATTTAATTTTACCCAGTTTGAAGATGGAAATTGGGTGGCGACACCAAAAGACCCTGCAAGTGGTGCAAAACCTGAAATTAAAGCTGAGTATAGGCGTGACAGGCTTTTGGAAAGTATTGAGAAACATGAAGCAGATCGTCAGGAAGGTATTGGTCAGTGGAAAGGTGGTGCGACTGAAAGTGAAAGAAGGGAAGAGATGAAAGCTGCACATAAAGGAAAGTATAAGTATCAAGAGGGGGCTTATCCCCGTGCAGCGCTGGTAGACGCTGGCCGCTACGGAACATACTTTGAAGATGATAAGAGAATGTCTGCGGTCATGGATCTCGAGAACCGCCTGGACAATAAGTTCATGGGTCAACGTGCTGAGATGCTGCTCAATGGCGCTAAAGGGAAAGTTTTTGACTGCCAGGAGCACAAGACCAGAACGGAAAAGCTCTTTGCCAAAGTTATGAAGTTTGTGACTCGTCTGAAGGAGACGAAAATCTTCCGTGGAAAGCAGCTGCCTGATCAGTTGGTTAATAAACTGTCTGATTTGCTAACTAGCATTGCAAGCAAGAATCGTTCTTCAGCAAATAAAAAGCTGAAGCAGGCGGAGGCAAACTTGTGGGGCCTTCAGCACAGACTTGAAATGAACAATGAAAGTAACCTGGATTCAAGTGCTGGCGACGTTTCTCGCATGAGAATGTTCAAACCGGCAGGTGGTTGGGATGCAGCTTATTACAATGATGAACTGACTGATGAGCCATTTGATGGTGATGAAGACCAGCTTGCAGCTGCCTATGTTCCCCAATCTCGTAGTGAGGAGCCTGTAATGACAGGTGGAGATGACGCAGCAGTTTTGCTGCTGGGTGCTATGAGGGATATTGATAGGGATACCTCTGGTTCCACAGTGCCGGTTGAGATACTTGTATCTACGTTATCGCAAGGCTCAGAGGCTATTGAATTGAGCGCTCTTACCGCTGTGATTGGTGAAAGTAATTTCAGTGGTGATAATGGTAGTGCCGAGGAAGAGACTAATTTGTAACAGTTATCTTTTTAAATCGAAAGGCTGCTCATAATGAGCAGCCTTTTTCATTTCCGCTGAAATCACTTCCCCTGAAAATACCAACGCACAAAAAAGATAGAGCTGGTAAATAAGGCCAGCGATTCCCCTGCCATCAACCATCCAACCCAACTCTGGTGGGCCCAGCCATTAACAACGCCTGTCGTGAAGTAAAACAGCACAACAAACCCGAGCCAGGCAACACCTCTCCCGTGTTTTGTAAATAATGCAGGCGCAAACATAAGCAGTGGCACCATGCGAAAGCTCCAGATCAGCCATGGTGAATCAACCGCTGGTGGGGCCAGAACCCAATGCTCCAGCGAGATAGTTGCCAACAGCAATACATAAAGAACCACTGACACTTGCCAACAGATTTTTGCTTTCGGCCCCAAAGTTACTGCAGGTGAACTCATTTGTTATTGTTCCAGTTTGATAGCCAGATTCGCGACACGTTTACCCAGTGCCATACAGAGTTGTTTTTCATTATCAGACAGTGGTTGATTGTTCTGCCCGGCAACATGGCTGGCTCCATAAGGTGTGCCACCTGTTGTTGTATGCGTTAAAGCAGGCTCTGAATAAGGCAATCCGCAAATTATCATGCCGTGGTGGAGAAGAGGGATTTGCATAGACAGTAATGTACTTTCCTGGCCACCATGAAGGCTGGCGGTGGAAGTAAACACCGCAGCAGGTTTATTGATTAATGCACCGGTCAGCCAGAGGTTGGTTGTGCCATCAAGAAAGTACTTTAACGGTGCTGCCATATTGCCAAAACGTGTTGGACTGCCGATGATTAAACCGCTGCAGTTGCGCAAATCATCTTCTGTACAATAAACGGCGCCTTCACTGGGAATGCTCTCCTTTGTTGCTTCGCACACAGCAGAAACGGCAGGAACCGTTCTTATTCTTGCAGCCATGCCCGTTACACTTTCAACACCCTGCGTTATGTTCAGGGCCAGATCCCTGGTTGCACCGTGTCGACTGTAATACAGCACAAGAATATATGGCTGCTCACACTGTGACATTACAGAATCTCCAGTACTGATTCAGGCGGACGACCGATACGTGCTTGACCATTAGTTAGCACGATTGGGCGTTGAATCAGCTTCGGGTTTTCAATCATGGCTTCAAGAAGCTGTTGGTCGGAAAGGCTGGCATCTTTCAGGTTGCTTTCTTTGTAGGCGCTTTCACCGGTACGAATGAGTTCGCGGACAGATATTTCGAGAGTGTTTATGACTTCAGCCAGAGCCTCCGTTGATGGTGTGTTCTCAAGATAAAGAACAATTTCAGGTTCAACTCCTTTTTCCTGCAAAAGCTGAAGGGTCTGGCGTGATTTGGAACAGCGCGGGTTGTGATAAATAGTAACTGCAGCCATGATCTGCCCCCGTAATGGTTTATTGGGTTTTTAAGTAAAAGCAGTGTGTGTATTCTATCCAGATGGCAGGTAAGGGTATACCGATAATGAGCGTGCATCTTCCCCGGTTTTTTACAGGCGAAACATTTATCCAAAAAGCGAATCATGTCCGCAGGATTGTTGCGATGACTCTGAGCCGCTTTCTGGAAGATGGCTGTATGAATCATGCTGCCGCGCTGACGTACACCACGCTTTTTGCAATCGTGCCGTTAGTCACTGTGACCTACAGTATGCTGGCCTCCTTTCCTTCGTTTCAAGGGATAGGAGAGCAGTTACAGAATTTTATATTCTCTAACTTTGTCCCTTCTGCTGGGGAAACGGTTAGCAAATGGCTAACGTCGTTTTCCACCCAGGCTCGTAACCTGACCATTGTTGGTATGGGCTTTCTTCTGGTAACGGCATTAATGATGCTGCGAACTATAGACCACGCCATCAACAGTATTTTTCATACCAGTGGTGACCGCAGGGTTGTTACCAGTTTTCTGCTGTACTGGGCAATTCTGAGCCTGGGGCCAATGCTGCTGGGATTGGGGTTTGCTGCCAGTTCTTATCTGGCGACGATTCGGTTGGTGGATCAGGCTACAACAATCCTTGGCGTAAAGGGTATTTTGCTGCAATTGATGCCAATCTTTATGAGTTCACTGGCCTTTACCCTGTTGTATCTGACAGTGCCTAATCGCAGAGTGCAGTTCCGTTTTGCTTTGGCCGGTGGTGTAACCGTTGCCCTGCTTTTTGAGTTGGCAAAGTCAGGGTTTGCTCTGTTTCTGACACTGTCACCTACCTACGAATTTATCTATGGCGCTTTTGCAGCAGTGCCTGTTTTCCTGCTGTGGCTCTTTTTAAGCTGGCTTCTGGTGTTGCTCGGCGCCGAGTTGGTTCATGCGTTGGGGGAGCCCAGAAGCAGAGAAGGCGGAGAGTTTTCCCCGATTCTGGCAATGGTAGCTATCCTTGCGGTCTTTCATCAAAGGTTTGCACGGGGAGAAACTACGATGCTGGAACAGGTTCAGGATGAAGGCTGGCCGGTTGGTCAACGACATTGGGAACAGGTGACGTCCTGGCTGACTCAAGAAGGCGTACTTGGTCGTAACAGTCATGGAGCTCTGGTTCCCGCTCATTCATTTCAAACTATTTCTTTGGCTTCTGTTGTTGCCCGCAGCCCCTGGCCTTTGCCTTCCGCTGAGGAGCTGGATCAGCTGAATCTGTCTCAGCAACCCGATTGGTTTCAGAATGTTGTTGGTTCTCTACAACGTTTGAATCGTGAGCGGGATAACTCATTGTCTGGTTCTCTGGATGCTGTGCTTTCAGGCCGGGAGAGCCAGTAATCATGAGCTTGAAATCGCATATTACCTGCTGCTTGTTTGGCATGATGTTAGTGCTAAGTGGTTGTAGCGATAAGCCCGGTCTCACCGATTTTCAGGGAAATCCTTTATCTCTGGAAGATAAGGAGTCCTGGCTGGTGGTGAATTACTGGGCCATCTGGTGTGATCCCTGCCGGGAAGAAATTCCAGATCTGAATGAGCTGGCCAGGAGTGACAATAAAATACGTGTGTGGGGTGTGGATTTCGATGGCGCAGAGTCCAGAACTGAACTGGCTTCAAAAGTGGCCATGCTGGATATTCAATTCCCGGTTGTTGCTGTGGACAGGGTTCAATTGCTAAAGCTGGAACGCCCTCCGGTATTGCCTGCTACATATATTTTGAATGCTAAGGGTGAAATGCAGGAGCGTTTGCTGGGCCCTCAGACGAAGGACAGCCTGCAGCAGGCTATAACGAAGCTGCAATCTCACTAATAGTGCAGGATCCGGGCAAATCTATGGCGAAAATATGCAGAAAGGCACAGGTACAGGGGAAAGTACAAGGTGTCTGGTTTCGGGCATCCACTAAACAGCGGGCAGAACAACTTGGTGTAAAAGGCTGGGCCAAAAACTGCGTCGATGGCAGTGTGGAAATCATGATGTGCGGTGAAGAAAGAGCAGTTGTTGAGTTAAACGACTGGCTTTATGAAGGTCCACCGTTGGCGGTTGTGGATAAGGTTTCTGTCGAAGAGGCTGAGTGTGGAGAGTTGTCTGGTTTTACCACAGGCTAGTTTTAATTAACCAGCCAGTATTTTTCCCAACGGGTCATGACTCTTTCCGGATACCAGGTTTTTCCCAAACTGCCGTTGTAGCGAGCCAGTGCCCGGGAGAGGTTCCCTTTTTCCCGTTTCAGGTAGTAGCTGAGAATAGTTGTGCCGTAACGGATATTGGTTTCCAGCTCGATAAGGTTGTCATCAATCCGCCCCAGCTCTTTACGCCAGAATGGCATAATTTGCATTAACCCTTGGGCACCAACAGATGAAACTGCGAAACGGTTAAATGTGCTTTCCGTATGAATCACAGCAAGCACCAGTTCGGGTTGAAGTCCAACACGGTTGGCTTCTCGATGAACTGTCCTGAGAAGGTCGAGCCTTTCTTCCGGATCTTTTATGTATCGCTCCAGCCGTAAGGACATATCAACTAGCCAGACTTCGGCTGTATACGGGTCTTCAAAGCTTCCAGCGTCAGCTATTGTTTCTTCCAGATAAACGCGCATCTCTTCATCAATGGCGGGTGCTCTGGCAAAAAGGTTGGGAAGGAAAAACAAAAAAGAAAGGAATACCGACAGGCACAAAGCCTGTCGGTATTTAACAGTTGCTGCAATGATCAGAGCTTAACCCTGTTTTTCAGTTCGGCAACAATGTCGTTTACAGAGATGGCTACGTTTTCACCTTCACGGCGGTTCTTGTATTCCAGTGTGCCTTCTTTCAAACCACGGTCACTGATAACCACGCGGTGAGGAATGCCCACCAGTTCCATATCGGCAAATTTTACACCTGGGCTGGCTTTACGGTCATCCATGATTACGTCGTAACCGGCTTCTTCCAGTTCGTTATAGAGTTTTTCGGTCGTTTCACGAACAGCTTCAGACTTTTCAATCTTGAGAGGCACCAGAGCAATCTGGAACGGTGCAATAGCGTCAGGCCAGATGATGCCGCGGTCATCGTGGTTCTGTTCAATGGCAGAGGCCACAATCCGGCTAACCCCGATACCGTAGCAGCCCATAAACATGGTGGCATCTTTGCCGTTCTGATCAAGAACAGAGGCCTTCATGGCTTCACTGTACTTTTTGCCCAGCTGGAAGATATGGCCTACTTCAATGCCGCGCTTAATAAATAGCTTGCCCTTGCCGCATGGGCTTGGGTCACCTTCCACAATATTGCGGATATCTTCAACACGGGTAAAGGTGGCGTCACGATCCCAGTTAATACCGAAGAAGTGCTCGCCATCGCTGTTAGCGCCCGCACCAAAGTCAGTCATCTTGGCAACAGTGCGGTCAACAATGCAAGGGATTTCCAGGCCAACAGGGCCAAGAGAACCAAAGCTCGCGCCGATAGCGGCTTTAACTTCTGCATCAGATGCCATTTCCAGAGGAGCAGCAACTTCAGGCAGGTGCTCAGCTTTGATTTCGTTGAGTTCGTGGTCACCACGAACCATCAAGGCAATCAGCTCGTGCTCGCTCTCTTCATCAGCCTTAACGATCAGGGTCTTAACTGTCTTTTCGATAGGCAGGTCAAACTGTTCAACCAGTTCCGCGATGGTTTTAGCGTTTGGTGTTGGAATTCGCTTCATCTCTTCAGATGGGGCAGGGCGATCGCCTTCTGGTGCCAGTGCTTCAGCCTTTTCAATATTGGCTGCGAAATTACTGCTGTCACTGAAGGCGATATCGTCTTCACCGGAATCGGCCAGAACATGGAATTCGTGGGAGCCGGTACCACCGATAGAGCCAGTGTCTGCTTCTACAGGGCGGTAATCCAGACCCAGGCGATCGAAAATGCGGCAGTAGGTGCTGTGCATGTTTTCGTATTCGTTTGCCAAACATTCCTGAGAAACGTGGAAGGAGTAAGCATCCTTCATCAGGAATTCACGGGAGCGCATCAGGCCAAAACGTGGGCGGATTTCATCGCGGAATTTAGTCTGAATCTGGTACAGGTTTACTGGTAACTGTTTGTAGCTGGTCAGTTCTCCGCGAATCATATCGGTGAATACTTCTTCGTGGGTTGGGCCCATAACGAAGTCACGGTTATGGCGATCTTTGAAGCGCAGCAGTTCGGGGCCGTAGTCTTCCCAGCGGCCGCTTTCCTGCCATAGTTCAGCGGGAGCGCTCACCGGCATCCAGCTTTCGAGTGCGCCGGACCGGTCCATTTCTTCACGAACAATGCGTTCAACTTTATTCAGTACACGCTTACCTGCAGGAAGCCAGGTATAAAGGCCGGAAGCAAGTTTGCGGATCATTCCCGCGCGAAGCATCAGCTGGTGGCTGACAACAACAGCGTCGGCAGGAGTCTCTTTTAGAGTCGGTAGATAGTATTGGCTGGTGCGCATGGAAATCTGCTGTGCCGTTTATATTCAGAAACCCGTTATTCTAAGGGGCACAGGACTGTAGGCAAAGTTTATTTTTTATCATTGGTGTGCCTTGAGTATCGTGAGAAAGGGTCGGTTTGGCTGCCTGCCCTGAGACTTAGCTAGAGTGTGTTCACAATTAAACATCGAACCCAGTTCCCTGTCTCCGCCATAATGCGAGTTATTTCACCATAGCGAGCCAGTGAGTCCCGGTCGTATCCATAAGTGGGAAAGGCCAAGGCTGATAAGTCTGATGGTCGGTACTGCGAGTGTGAGCCAGGGATAGTCGAACAATGGATGGGGGGTAGGGTTCTTACTTCACAGCTGAGCTCACAGATGAGCCTTCTGCAGTCGGCTTGCGGCAGGTTTTGTTATTTTCTTCATGGTTAAATAGGTGGGGCGTTGCTTACTTTCAATAAAAATCCGGCCTACATATTCCCCAAGCAGCCCTATAGCCAATAGTTGAATTCCGCCAAGAAACAGCATCACCACTGTCATTGAGGTATAACCGGCAACTGGGACTCCATAAGCAACGTTTTTGAAGGCGAGAACAAAAGCGAATACCAGAGAAAGCAGAGATATGGAAATTCCGGTAAAAGTTGCCAGTTTCAGAGGGTGAACGCTGAATGAGGTAATACCCTCAAAGGCCAAACCAATCAGCTTGAAAGTGTGCCACTTGGTTTTACCAGCCAAGCGAGGGTCACGATCAAACAGTATTTCTTTCTGGCAGAAACCCGACCACGCAAACAGGCCTTTCATGTAGCGGGTTCTTTCTGGTAGGGCGTTGATATGATCAACCACCCGACGGCTCAGTAGGCGAAAATCACCGACATTTTCCGGGATATGAATATCGGACAATTTGTTAAGTACGCGGTAGAACGCGGCAGCAGATGTGCGTTTGAACCAGTTTTCTCCGTGTCGTTTGCGACGGCGCATATTGACGATGTCATAACCTCCGCGCCACTGAGCTAACATATCCGGGATCAGTTCTGGTGGATCTTGCAGGTCACTGTCAATCAGGATAACCGCATCCCCTCGGGAGGCCTCAAGGCCAGCACTCATTGCCGCTTCTTTGCCAAAATTCCTGCTCAGGGATATCAGCACTTGTTCACTGCTGCTCTCAGGGAGCACCTGTAGCTTTCTCCAGGTGTCATCACTACTGCCATCGTTGATGTAGATGATTTCCGAAGGCGCTGCCATGCCATCCAAAACAGCGGTTAACCGACTATGAAACTGATCTATGACAGATGATTCGTTATAGGCCGGTACTATGATGCTGAGCAGAATCCGTTCCTCTTCTACCGATGGCAAAGAATGGCTGACTGGGAACTTGATCAGTGGGTTCATAGCATGGACTCCGTTAAGTGCGAACACACCTTAGAGGGTGCTTGATCGCAAAAATGTCAGAGACATTTCTTTCACGTGCTTTGATTAATTGTCTGCAGACTCAGGGAGTACATAAATGAGACTGTCATCTATTGAAGATAGCCGGGATATAGCTGGCGTGATTTCTGACTATTCGAAACTTTGGGTCATGAACTCGATTACGCACTGGACGGGAGGCAGGAGGTGGCGCTTGGTATTGAGAATATTTATGACCTGATTCTTCTTAACGTGATGCTTCCAGTGATGGATGACTACGGTGTTTGCCGGGGGCTACGGGGGCAGGGAGTTAAAACCCGCTGATCTGAATATTCTGGAGGCCTGGATTGAGGCGCTGGTTCGTTGCAGTCGACTGGAAGCTTCCCGGAGTATAGTTACCTGTGGTGGGTTAGCGCCTTGAATATGAACAGGCGATTGCAACACCAATTCCAGCTGGCTGTTCCCCGGAAGGTGATTGTCCGAAGTGTTGTTATATCAAGGTCGGACAATTCCACAATGGAAGGAACAAAGAGCTATCTACGAGAAAGCCACTGCCACCAACAATACAGAAATAAAAAAACGATGATTTTTCAGCTGTGAAAACTTTGATAAACACTGAATGAGCAGTATGTTTCACACGCTTTGTGGAAATTCTGTCAGCACTCGTGGTTCATATCTGGAGACTCTTTCAGGGTAGCCACCGCAGCCAGGCAGATCATGGTTAGTGCTACAAAGGCCTGTAACAGAACTGGCAGCCATACATGGTTGTTAACAGACATACATATCACCAGTGCCATACCTGATATTTGCCCTACCAGTAAAACCATTCCCTGTGAAAAGGCTTCCGGAACTGGGCGTGTGATTTCAGCAATATACTGAAAGCCAACAGGGCCGGCCCCAAGAACAAAGAATCCTAGAATGGCTGTTGAACAGAGTGCAGTGAAATAAACCATGTGGGGTTGTGAAGAAATATCTCCAGCGAAGGCAAGCCCAGAAAGCCCCGGTAGCATTCCTGTGACACATAACACCAGAACGGCTTTGCGTCGCTTAAAGTAGTCAGAGCAGATTGGTAAAACAATGGAACCGACCATACCTCCCAGCATCATCATGGTTGCTATCAAGCCGTCTGAATCGTCAATATTCATACTTGCACTAATGGCATCGGTTAATGAACTGATGGCATTGAATATTCCTAGCCCAACCATAAATAAAAACAGACCAATCAGCATATCCCGGTTTTTCAATAGGCTCGTTATATCTGAGAGTCGTGGAGTGCGATCATCAAAATCTTCGGTGTTTTTGATGGCAGGGCGTGGGCGTACGAGAGTCAAGGCCGCCAGGCAGACGGCCGCAGAGATATAGCCATAGAGACTGAGAGCTGTTGTGATTCCTTTACCGTAGCTACCGTCGGACGGGTCGGTCACAACCAACATTGGTGTAATCACCATAACCAGTAATATGCCAATGAATTGGGAAAAAACCGTTAGCCCCGCAGCCAGTGCCCGTTCTTTGAGCGGAAACCATTGGTCGGTGAGAGTCGTCACGGAATTAAGGATAAATGGTTGGGCGATAGCCAGTCCCAGTTGTGCCACAGTCACAATAGCCAGGTTGTTACCTGCCATACCTTTAAGAATACTGAACAGACCAGTGAGAACGGCGCCGGTCAGCAAACCACTTCTCAGGCCGAATCGAGCCAGAATCCAGGACACGGGCAGAGAAATAATCACATAAACAACCATGTAGATCAGAGCAAGGTTATCAATATTTAACCAGTTTTGGTGTTCAATCTGGTTGGCGTAAAAAGCTTCGGCAGGGCGTGCCACGGCGGCATGGGCCAGCCACTGCATCTGAATAATCACAGAAAGGGCCATTAAAGTGGCCAGCATGACCCAACGGTATTTAGGATAAGAAAGTTGTGACTTCAAAGTTTTGGGCTCCCGCCATTCTTTTATTGGATGAAGGCTGGCTACACATTAGCGGATATTTTTATAAGAGCCCGTTTATAATCTTGTGCAGATGGCGAAAATGACGAGAAACGTGAAAGTAACATGGACCTTTAATTGGCATTTTCAGTCTGCGATAAGGTTATGAATCGGCTCTCGGTGCTGTTGTTTTTAGCCGGGGTTGATATATTGCCTGTGCAATAACAATAAAGAGAACCCCCATGAGTCAAGTACTGGTTATCGCTGCCAGCCAGCAGAAAGTATCCCAAAGCCGTAAGGTCGCTGACTATATCAAGCATCAGGTGGAGAATCTGGGAGCTGAGGCAGACGTTCTTGATCTTGGTTTGAATGTTCTTCCCCTTTGGAGTGGCGAGCCAGCTTCCGATCCTGAGCAGATGAGTGCTATTCGTGCTCAACTCGATGGGGCATCTTCCTTTGTGTTTGTTGTTCCGGAATGGAATGGTATGGCACCGCCAGCTATTAAAAACCTACTGACATGGTTTGGAGCTGGCCAGTTTGCTCACAAGCCAGCTTTATTGTGTGCTATTTCTGCCGGGCAGGGAGGTGCTTTTGTAATTGCTGAATTGCGTGGTTCGAGTTACAAAAACAGTCGTATCTGCTATCTCCCGGAGCATTTGATTATTCGTAGTGTTGGTGATGTAGTGGGAAGTGAAAACCCTACTGATCAATCTGATAGCTATTATCGTGACAGGATGGATTTCGCACTGAAAGATTTACTCGCCTACGATCAAGCTCTCGCAGCCATTCGTCCTGCAGCTTTGGAGAGAATGAAAGGTTTCACAAATGGTATGTCATAAGAAACGTAAATAATTTTTCGTCATCTCGCCCTTCTTATTTTGGTGAAATATTCGGGCTAGGTATTTTCCGAAGGGTTCTTTGATTGTCGTCAAAGAACCCTTCTGTGTATTTGATAGTTTTAAATCATAAAACGAATAACAAACAACACAAAAAGGGAGGGACCTATGGGAGAGGTCAAAGACAGGGCTGTATCAGCAAAGCAGGCTGTGGTTGATATTCCTGTTTTGAAAAAAGAAGCGAAGAAGGGGGCGCAGATCATTCCTTCAACAGGCCTACCTAAAATGAAGCGCAAGGAATATGAAGAAGAAAAGCGCCTTCTACAGATTGAACTGGTAAAAATGCAGAGTTGGGTGAAGGAGAGTGGTGAAAAAGTCATTATTCTTTTTGAAGGCCGTGATGCTGCTGGCAAGGGTGGCACCATTAAGCGAATGACCGAACATTTAAACCCTCGTGGTGCTCGCGTTGTTGCTCTGGAAAAACCGTCAGATCGAGAACTCGGACAATGGTATTTTCAACGTTATGTGCAACATCTACCAACGGAAGGTGAAATCGTTCTCTTTGATCGCTCCTGGTATAACCGCGCCGGTGTGGAAAAGGTCATGGGCTATTGCACTAAAAAGCAGTACATGAGCTTCATTCGTGAAGTGGCCGATTTTGAACGGATGCTGGTGCATAGCGGAATCAAGGTATTTAAACTCTGGTTCTCGGTAAGCCGGGATGAACAACTCAGGCGGTTTGAGAAACGACGCATTGACCCGCTAAAACAATGGAAACTCTCTCCAGTTGATAAAGCTTCAATTGATAAGTGGGATGACTACACCAAAGCCAAAGAGCAGATGTTCCATTACACAGATACCCGTGATGCGCCCTGGACCGTTGTTCGCTCTGATGATAAAAAACGTGCCCGCTTAAATGCAATGCGCTTTGTTCTTAATAACCTGTCTTATAAAGGAAAAGACAAAAATATTGTTAGAAAGCCTGACCAAGCTGTTGTGGGGAGTGCTGAGCAGGATATTGAGTAACCGTTATATTTAAAAGCTCTGAAAAACATCAGTTGCTGCCAGCTGATGTTTTTTTCATGAATAACGGAACTGTTAATGATGAGACCGAAACTGAAATTAGCTCTTTCTGGTTAGAATTAATAACAAAAATACGAACTAAGAAGAGGATGAAACTTCTAACCCCACGAATCTGATTCATTGAACTGATGGTGGGAAATGGTATGCAAAAGCTTGATACGGAGAAATCGACAGTAGTTAGTTTGAATACTTCTATGGAAGGAGGGGGAGCTAAAAAAGGCTCTACACCATCCGGTCAGGGAGTGGTAACGGTAGAAACTTCGTCACAGCTTCCATCAAAAGATGGCGCACTTTCTTTACCACCCACCGCTAAGGTTGATGATAGAGATCCATCTGTTATCAGCGAAGCGCCCCCGCTAGTGAAGGAAGTTCCTCATGAAGTACGAGAAGCGCAATACTTGCTGTCTTCATGTGTTGGTGGTGGTTCAGCTTACGCTCAGGATATTGCTGAAGCATTTGTTAACGGGTTAATGCCGCAGGATCTCTTGCGCTTTGCTCAACTCTTAAAGGTTGAATCTGGTTCAATTGCGGCGATTAAGGCTGCGACAGGACTTAAGCTTGGAGGGGTAGTTACTAAAGTTAATAAGCTGCCAATACAGGTTGATCCAGTGGCTTTGGCGAAAGCAAAATCTATTGTTGTAGAGCGTTTGATTTTGAAATTGAATTCTTCCAGTCAGGAAGTTTTTGCTGAAATCGCAAACATCAATGTTGATGAACGGCAATTCTATGGTGCGTTTTTGCACCTGCTGAAGGTCGGCGATAAATATGAAGGCCTGCGAGAATATCTTGATATTCCACGGACCCAATGTTGGGGTCCCATGCCAAAAGACATTATTGGCGTTCATACGCCTTTAACTATTCGCTGCACAATTGGAAAGAATAGAGAAAAATATCGTTTGATGGAAAATCATGTTGCTGCGATTGGTAACAGTGAGGCGCTAATGGGAAGCCCTCCTCCCACTCTTGCAAGACAAATCAGTGCTCCTCAGGAGCATGCAAAAAAACATCATTCTACCACGTCCCATATCACTATCGAAAAGGCGATTGAAGATACGTCAAAGGTGTTAGGAAGTGAGGTGCTTTATCGTTATAAGGGAGCAGAAAGCTCAGTGAAGTTTGATGACGCGATTAGCAAGCATATAGATGGCTCTCCTGAAACCCGTGAATTATGCGGGCACTGGGTATCTCCTGAGACAGTGGATGAATTGTTAAGGCTGGTGACTCAGCATCTGGCTGGAAAAATGGATCTTACACGAGATGCGAACTTTGAGGATTACACGAACATCAGAATTATTGTGCTGGAAGGGGGCAGGATAACTATTCAGTGTGATCGGCACTTTTCCCAGTTCTGTATTCCCAGTGCTCATAAAAAAAGAAAAGTCAAACACCTCAAAGGAGAAGGACACCTGCATTGCGTTATTCATGTGAAATGGCATGAGCATGAATGGCAAGTTTGTGACTGCACCATAGATTATCGAGACGACGTAAACTCATCCCCCCGTCGTGAAGTTCAGCCTTCACCGCTGGAAGGACCCAAGAAAAAAACAGAGAGGCATGAGAGAGCATCATCTCTTTCTCGCAGTCTCAGCGAAAGTGACCTTCCATCGTCGGGAGTAGAAACCGCACAGGCTGCTCCTGAACCTGCCAGAGCGAAACGGCTTGAGGGGGATCGGTGGCTTGTTTGCAGTGACTTCGAAAAAGCTCAGGATTTTGAGCTTATGAAAAATAATCTCAATTTTCATTTTGATGTTTGGGAGGAACAGATAGAGAGCGCTGAGCAGCAGGTAAAGAGTAAGCAGATGACCCAGGAGCTCACACAAAAGGTTGGTGGTATTTTTAAAAAAGCAGAGGTCGATGAACACTATGATCTGGAAAAGGTCGTCAGGCAGTGCCCTTCGGATGAAAATAAACAGCCTAAATATACTCGGGACCAGATTGTAAGGGCTATGGAGTTTAACCTTGCTCTTGCAAGGACAAGAAGGGCTGCGCTAACAGAGCGCTGTGACGAAGTCTGTAAAGCGGTGTTGGAGCTTAGCTCGGATATTCCCCAAGTTGATGAATCCCTGTTTGAAAAGGACGATCTCCCAAGCCTGCGTAAGTTGCTAGGAATGTATGACAAAGTGAGAGACTGGCATAAAGAAACCTTAGAGAAATTAATAGATCTTACTGAGGCTGATTTGACACAAAAATCTACAGAGGACATTGAAACATTAAAGATTTGGGCCGTTTATCTTGAAACTCAATCAAAAGAGATTCTTGAGCCTTACCGCACTCCTGAATCTGAAGGTGGAGTTATCAGAACGGAATTGAAAATTGGTGGCGCGTCTGGAACGGGGCCAGATGACGTTATGAGAAGGAAGAGGGAGGAGGCAACCGCACTGCCATCTAAAGTGGCTTTCACATATAGCAACATCTTTAAGTGGTATCAGCGCAAAACTATCTATCTATTGGATAAAGAGCTGGAGCGAAGGGGGGTGGAATCGGAAGCAACGCAACAGTCTCAGGCTGCCGTAGTTCACCCATAAAACGCAAAGAAGAAGCCTTGATTAAACAGGACTTCTTCTATTCACCCAAAGGTGTGAACCACCAATCACGGCTGCCGGCATCACCACCAGATTCAGCAGCGGAATCATTGAGCACAGCGAAACCATTCCACCAAACAGCATGGTCTGCATGCGCGGTGCAGCCAGCTTCGTTTTCATATCTTTAAAACTCACCAGTTCGTTATCTGCAGCATAGTCGCAGTATTGAATGCCCATCATCCAGGCGGAAAATAAGTAAAAGAGCACCGGTCCGACAATCGGTATAAAAATAGATAAAACAAAAAAGAAAATGGCTCTGGGAAGGTAATACCAGAGTTTCTGAAGCTCGCGAACAATGGTCCGGGGTATTAATGCGGCAAGATCCTTCCAGCCACCTTCAGGCATGCACTCAGGATCGAGCCCCCTCTGAATCTTTTCGGCTAAAAAGCCATTGAAGGGGGCTGCAATAATGTTAGCCACTACAGTGAAGGTAAAAAACATGCCCACAGCTATGGTTAGGGCAAACAGTGGCCAGACAATAAAAGAGAGAAAGCTCAGCCAGCCTGGTAGCCAGCCCATCATTTTATCCATCAGAGCAGAAAACTGGCTGGTGGCGAGCCAGATCATTCCACTGAAAACAATAATGTTTACCAGTAGCGGAATAATCACAAAAGCACGGATGCCGGGTTCAGGAAGTCGTTTCAGCCCAGTAAGAAAATAATCGAGACCCTGGCTTGTGGTTTGGATATGCTGTTTCATAATTTTTTAATGCTGATACAAAGTCTGAATAACAGCGATAGATATTCTCGACTGGTTCCGGAAAGATCAGCTGGTTATTATGTCCGACAATTTTGCGTTGTGACAGTTTTATCAAGGCTCACAGACGAGCCTTTTGATACGGGGAGTGAATAATGAGTGAAAATAGACACATCCGCCTGCTGATTCTGGGCTCCGGCCCAGCCGGTTATACTGCAGCCGTTTACGCGGCCCGAGCCAACCTTGAGCCTGTTCTGATCACTGGCATGCAGATGGGCGGTCAGTTGACCACAACTACTGATGTAGATAATTGGCCCGGTGATGTGGAAGGTCTGCAAGGCCCAGACTTGATGCAACGGATGCAGGCTCATGCCGAACGCTTCAATACCGAAATTATTTTCGACCATATCAACAAAGCAGACCTGAATCAGCGTCCTTTCCGTTTGGAAGGTGATAGTGGTGTGTACACCTGTGATGCTTTGATTATCTGCACCGGGGCTAGTGCCCGCTATCTTGGACTGGACAGTGAAGAAGCCTTTAAGGGTAAAGGTGTTTCTGCCTGTGCCACCTGTGATGGTTTCTTCTACCGTAAAAAGCCTGTAGCTGTGATTGGTGGTGGCAACACCGCTGTTGAAGAAGCTCTGTATCTCTCTAATCTCGCTGAAACTGTGACTTTGGTTCACCGTCGTGAAGAATTCCGAGCCGAAAAAATTCTGGTAAAGAAACTCATGGATAAAGTCGAGAGCGGCAATATCAAACTCGAACTGAATGCGACTCTGGATGAAGTTCTCGGAGATGATGCCGGTGTCACGGGTATGCGTATCAAGAACACTCAGGACGGCTCTACCAAAGACATCGCTGTTGATGGCGTGTTTGTTGCTATTGGCCATACGCCAAACACTGAGCTGTTTGTCGACCAGTTGGATATGAAAGACGGTTACCTGAAGGTTCAGAGTGGTTCAGAAGGTAATGCGACCCAAACCTCTATTGAAGGTGTGTTCGCAGCAGGTGATGTTATGGATCACATTTACCGTCAAGCCATCACTTCTGCAGGAACCGGCTGCATGGCCGCGCTGGATGCTGAGAAGTATCTCGATTCTCAAGAGTAATTGCTGTTTATAACAAAGGCCGCCAAATCTGGCGGCCTTTTTTGTATCTGCTTCAATTACGCAGCGGAGTCTTTGCCTGCATTTTTCTGTGGGTCAGCCACACGGAAGTTTTCGGAAAGAGTACCTTCATCGGCTTCGTTCTTTGGCGCGTAATCCTTGGGCTGCTCTGTAGGAATCGCCTTGTTGCTGATGGCCTGTGTTCCAAGAAGGGAATCATTCAGGCGATGACGAGTTAATTCATCTATGCACAATTCGCTGGCGCTGGTGGCCAGATGTTCGTGAACATCACGGTAGGTTTCAGTCAGGCGGTTAACCAGATGGGCGCTGGTGCTGAAATGATCAGACACCTTGTTCCGGTAATCCTTTAGTTCCGCTTCAAGCTCTGCTACGCGGGCGCGGGTATTTCCACCGGGGCGGCCGCCTACCAGGAAGTGGTATAAAACAACGCCAATGACGAGGCCGGTAAAAAAGGCCACTCCGCCAATGCTCCAAAGCAGGTTCGATATCTCCACAGTCCAGCCTCAGGTTAAACGTATCTTGTGTGCCCTAACTTATAGCCTTTTCTGGTCACTGTATAGAGATTCTGGGTAACTGTATGTTTTGTTCCTGGAGAGTGGCTGCCTGGCTGGGCAATAATACCCAAAATTACAGCAGTAGTGGTGGGGTAGAGTCTTGATACGCTTCACGGTAAAGTGTGCCCCCCAGAATATTCACGCAGATAAAAAGAACAGCATGACGCCTCTCGAGCATTACCAGCAGGATTTGAAACAGGACGGTTTTGTTCACGACCCGGCTCAGGAAGAAGCGGTCAAGCATCTTCAGCGGCTTTATGATGACCTGTTGGCAGCGGACCAGAAAAAGAGTGGTTTAAAATCCCTTTTATCCTTTGGGCGTAAAAAGGTTGAACCTTGCCAAGGCATTTATTTCTGGGGAGGTGTTGGCCGTGGTAAAACCTACTTGGTGGATACCTTTTACGATTGCCTGCCTTTTGAAAATAAAATGCGTACGCACTTTCACAGATTTATGAAGCGTGTACATGGGGAACTGAAAACCCTTGATGGGGAGAAAAATCCGCTGATCATTGTGGCTCGCCGGTTAGCTGATGATGCCAAAGTCATTTGTTTCGACGAATTCTTCGTGTCAGACATCACTGATGCCATGATTTTGGCCGGTTTGATGGAAGAGTTGTTTAAGAACGGCGTGACCCTTGTAGCCACCAGTAATATTGTTCCGGATGGCTTGTATAAAAATGGCCTGCAGCGCGCGCGATTCCTTCCCGCTATTGACCTGTTGAATCAATACACTGATGTGGTGAATGTCGATGGCGGTGTTGATTACCGTTTGCGTGTTCTTGAGCAGGCAAAGCTTTACCATTCTCCCCTTGGTCTGGAAGCCAAAACCGCTATGGAAAAAGATTTTTCGGCGCTGTCTCCAGATAAAGTTCAGGTTCGGGAAAATCATCATCTTGAGATAGAAGGGCGGTCAATCCATTACCTTAAAGTGTGTGAAGACATTGTCTGGTTTGATTTTAAAGCGCTCTGTGATGGTCCAAGAAGTCAGAATGACTACATAGAACTGGCTCGGGAATTTCACACCGTTCTGCTGTCTGATGTTCCTCAGATGGGGCGACCGACTGATGATATGGCTCGTCGCTTTATCAATATGGTGGATGAGTTTTACGATCGGGGCGTTAAACTGATTATGTCTGGTGCCACGCCTTTGCTGGAACTGTATACCGAAGGCAAGCTGGAGTTTGAATTTCAGCGTACCCTGAGCCGGCTACAGGAGATGCAATCCAGCGAATATCTGGCCAGAGAGCATAAGCCCTGAGGAATGGAGACAGCCATGGATTGTGAGACAGGCCAGCAACCAGTCACGCTGAACGATGAGGAATACACAGGGCTGTCAAAAATTCTCAAAGTACTGGGGGATGAAGGGCGACTGAGAATGGTAGTTGCCTGTATGAATGAACCCCGGGCCGTTTGTTATTTATCAGCAGTGGCTGGGTTGTCCCAGTCGCTTACCAGTCACCACCTACGCTCCCTGCGAGAAATGCGTGTACTTCGCTCCACCAAAAGAGGGCGGCAGGTTTTTTATGAACTGGATGATGATCATATCCGCCATGTTCTTCAGGATTTGATTGTTCATGTCCGGGAAGATCACCAGTAAGCTCCTTTCTGCTCTGGAATTGACCCTGATTCCAGAGTTTCTTCTCCTAAAGTCCTATATCCCTGAAATGTAAAGATATTCAGAATGTGTATTGCACAGGATTTTTACGCAACCTAGTATATGAATTAATATTCATGCTTTTCTATTTCATCATAGTAAGGAGTTTTCGATGAAATCTGATTGCTGTAACAGTGGTGGTTGTCACACCGCTCATTACCACGAACACGGTTATGCGACTGTTCAGGAAGCATCTGCTGGTACGGCGGTATCCTCCAGTGACGGCCAGAGTTCTGAAGCTGGTGGATGTTGTGGTAGTGGTGCTGAAGATGAGGATCCTGAGTCGGAGCTATCAGATTCTAATATCCGCTGCTGGCATATTTCCGGTATTGATTGCCCCTCCTGCGTTAAGAAAGTTCAAACAGCACTGACCCGTGTTGATAGTGTTGTAAAAGCCCATGTTTCCTTTTCCACCATGCGTCTGCAAGTCGAGTTCACCGCGGGTAGCGCCAATGTGAATGGCGTTATGACCTGTATTGATAACCTGGGTTATCGGCTCACAGATATTGGTGAGCAAGCTCCTGCTGAATCTGAGCAAAACTTCTTCAAAAAATATGCATCCATTCTGGTGTTTGGTTTGCTTCTTGGATTCGGAGCATTGGTAAATAGTGTCCAGCCTGAAATAGGGAGATGGGTTCTTACTCTTGCCGCTTTGTTTGGCATTTTCCCTATTGGTAAAAAGGCTTTAAGTCAGGCGCGCAGCGGTACCCCTTTTGGTATCGAAACCCTGATGACCGTTGCTGCACTTGGTGCTCTGGTTCTCGGTGAAACCCTTGAAGCTGGTATGGTTCTGCTGTTGTTTATGATCGGTGAACATCTGGAAGGCCTGGCAGCAAATCGAGCACGTCAAGGTGTAGAAAGTCTTATGGCTCTCAGTCCGGACAAAATGACTCGTATTATCATCGGTGCCAATGGTGAGGAAACTAAAGAAGAGATTCTTGCCAGTCAGTTGATGCCTGAGGATATTGTTGAAGTTCGACCTGGTGACCGTCTGGCAACGGATGGTGAGTTAATTACCGATGCAGCCAGCTTTGACGAAAGCTCTTTGACCGGTGAGTCGGTGCCGGTAGATCGCTTAACAGGCGAAACAGTCATGGCAGGAAGTCTTTGTGCGGACCGTGTTGCTCGCCTCAAAGTTGTTTCGGAACCTGGAAATAATGCCATTGACCGTGTCGTACGGTTGATTGAAGAAGCTGAAGAAAGTAAAGCGCCTATCGAGCGGTTTATTGATAAATTCAGCCGTTGGTATACGCCACTTATGATGGCGATTTCAGCCTTGGTTGTTGTCGTTCCACCTCTGGTTTTGGGCGGCGATTGGGGAACATGGGTTTATCGCGGGCTGACTCTTCTGCTTATTTCCTGCCCCTGTGCACTGGTGATCTCCACACCAGCCGCTGTTACATCTGGTCTGGCCCGTGCAGCCCGTCAAGGATTCCTGATTAAAGGTGGGGCTGTTCTGGAACAACTGGGAGAAGTTCAGCAGGTCGCTTTTGATAAGACCGGCACATTAACGGAAGGTCGCCCTCAGGTTGTGGATGTCATTGCCTTTGGTTGCGAAAAGCATAGTGTGTTGTCCATGGCTGCGGCGGTGGAAGATGGCTCCCGTCACCCTCTGGCACAGGCTATCGTTCGCAAGGCTAAGAAAGATGGGCTGGAGATGACTCCAGGAGATAATGTTAGTGCCCAGGCCGGCAAAGGAGTTAGTGGTCAAATTGATGGAGCGACAATTGTCGTGGGTTCTCCCAAGTATCTGGCTGGTGAAATCAATTCAGTAAGTAACTCGGAAAAGTGTATTGCTGATCTGGAAGAGAGAGGCTACACCGTTGTTGGGGTAACCCATAACAGTGAACTTATTGGCGTTATTGCAATCAGCGATACCCTGCGTGCAGATTCTCAGGAAGCCATTCAGCGACTGAACGCTCTTGGAGTCTCCAGCATAATGCTGACAGGTGATAATCCAAGAGCGGCGGCGGCCATTGCCGAAAAGTTGGAAATGGATTTCCGGGCAGGACTGCTTCCCGAAGATAAAGTGAAAGAAGTTCGTGCTCTTGAGAAACACGCTCCGATTGCCATGGTTGGTGATGGTATCAATGATGCTCCAGCTTTGAAGAGCGCCCACGTGGGTATTGCCATGGGCAGCGGAACGGATGTTGCCCTGGAAACGGCTGATGCTGCTCTGACCCATGAACGGGTGCGTGATCTGGCCGATATGATCGACCTGTCCCGGGCCACCATGCAGGTTGTGCGTCAGAATGTGATTTTTGCTATTGCTCTGAAAGTTGTCTTCCTGATGACCAGTTTGACAGGACTTACCGGCCTGATGCTGGCAGTGATTGCTGATTCCGGGGCAACTGCGTTAGTGACAATGAATTCGTTGCGACTTTTACGCAGGAAAAACTCTTTTAAGTAAATCTCAGACTAATCTCGGTAGTGTTTTGAGCAGGTGAGTTTACACTTACCTGCTTTTCATCATCCGTTAACAATGTGATTCCTTCTATGATGAAGTTCCTAATCGCTGCTTCGACAGCGGCAGTATTTGCGACATCAGCCAGTTTTGCCAATCAGGATGTGTTGTTTTCCTATGGTGGTAAGGACTATCAGTTTAAAGACTTGCAGCCTGAGCTGCAGCAGCGTTTTTTTGATACCAAACAGGAAGCCAGAGACAAACAGCTTGGGGTGTTGGATCAAGCTGTGATGGATATTTATATTGATAAGCTGGCAGCCAGCAAAGATAACTCTAGCGCCGAAACCCGTGCCGAGCTATTAAAGGTAGATCCTGTTACCGATGCCGATATTGAAGCGCTGTATAACCAGTACAAAGATCGCATCGGCGCGCCTCTTGAGCAGGTGAAGGGTTATATTGAGCAGCAGCTAATCACCATGCGTATGCAGGAGAAAGCCCAGCAGCTGATTAACAGTGCTAAGAAAGAGAATGGCTTCCAGCTGAAACTGCCTGAGTTAGAGTCTCCCGTCTTCACCATGAACCTGACTCCTTTCCCGGCAAAAGGCGCGAAGGAGGCCAAGGTCACAGTTGTTGAATTTGCGGATTACCGCTGTGGCTACTGCAAGAAAGCCAAAACAGCTGTTGATGATCTGTTGAAAAAATACGGCGATAAGGTCAAGGTCGTTTATATTGATTTCCCCGTTGTTCAAACACAGACCGGTATTTCCCAGAAGGTGGTGGCTGGTGCTTACTGTGCCCGTCAGCAGGACAAATACTGGGAATATCATGCCAAAGCCTACGATATGCAGAAAGATCTAGGCCTGGATTCTGCAGCCCAAATTGCCAGCATTCTCAAGCTGAATAAAAAAACTTTTCAGGCCTGTATGAATAGTAGTAACTCCAGTGATTATGTAACCAGGGCTTCTGAGTTTGGTCGTACTTATGGAGTAACCGGAACACCTACATTTTTTGTTAATGGCAAGCGTATTCACACTCATGATCCTGCTGTAGATCTGGAGTCAATGGTGGTTAAAGCGTTGAAGTGATTTATTCTGCTATCAAGGTTTTTTGCCGAATAAACAGCGTGTCTTTGAGCAACAAATGTACGCTGTTTCTGTTTAGAATCAGCAAAATCTCAAAAATAGGTACAAATACTCATATCGGTTTGGTTGACAGAGAGTCGGTATAAACCGTAACTTGTGGCCAGGCGCTGATTTGTAACTTCGGCTTGCGGGCGCCTTATATAAAAACCGCTAAAGAGATTGTGTTTGCACGATAGCATTTGCAAAACCACTCGCTGACAATTGAGTGGTTTTTTTGTATCTGCCCCTCATCTCTTTGGCCCCGCAATTTTTGTTGTATGCGGAGCTGCAATGATTCAATTTAAAAGTATTAGCAAAACCTTCCAGGGAGGAAGCGGTCCGGTTCATGCGCTGGACAACATTTCTCTCCATGTTCCCGAAGGTTGTATCTATGGTGTGATCGGTTCCAGTGGTGCGGGTAAAAGTACCCTGATTCGCTGTGCCAATTTACTGGAATCTCCAACATCTGGTGAAGTCCTGGTTGCCGGTCAGAATCTGATCGAACTTTCTCCGGCTGAGCTACGTAGTGCCCGCCGTGAAATCGGTATGATCTTCCAGCACTTCAATCTACTTTCCGGCCGAACAGTATTTCAGAATATTGCTCTGCCTTTGGAGCTGGCAGGAAAATCATCCTCTGACATTGAGAATGCTATCGCGCCGCTGCTGGAACTGGTTGGACTTGTGGATAAGCGAGACAGCTATCCCGCCCAGCTTTCTGGTGGGCAGAAACAGCGTGTTGCCATAGCCCGGGCTTTGGCCAGTCAGCCTAAGGTGTTGCTTTGCGACGAGGCGACTTCCGCTCTCGATCCGCAAACCACAGTTTCTATTCTTAATCTGCTGAAAGACATCAATAAAAAGCTGGGTTTGACCATTCTGCTGATTACCCATGAGATGGATGTTGTGAAATCTATCTGTGATCGGGTGGCAATACTCAGTCAGGGGCGTGTGATTGAAGAGAATGATGTGGAATCGTTCTTTGTGGCTCCCCAAACAGAGCTGGCCCGTGAGTTTGTGCGAGCGGCTATTCATGAAAAACCTGCGTCAGATATCAGTCATCAGTTTCGTCAGGGCTATGTAGAAGGCAGTCGCCCTGTACTGCGTATTACTTTTGTGGGGCAGAATGTTGTTCAGCCATTAATTACCCAAGCGGCCCGCCTGTGTCAGGTGGACTTTAATATTCTGCAGGCGGATATCGAAACTGTTCACAGCAAAACCATGGGCTTTCTGATGGTTGATGTTGTGGGTGAAGAGCAGGGCGTGCAGGACGCTCAGGCATTTTTGCAGAAGCACGATCTGCAGGTGGAGGTTGTTGGTTATGTCAGCTGATGCATGGTCTTTGCTATTTGAGTCTCTTCTGGAAACTCTTTATATGGTGGCGGTATCTGGTCTGGTCAGCGCGGCTTTAGGTATTCCCTTGGGAGTGCTGTTGCACGTTACCCGCCCCAGGCAGATTCTGCAGCGTCCGCTTTTGAATCGGGCTCTTGGCACAGTTGTGAACGCTGCACGCTCAGTACCGTTTATTATCTTGATGGTGGCGATTATTCCACTGACCCGGCTGATTGCTGGAACTTCCATAGGTACAACTGCAGCTATTGTTCCGCTGAGTTTGGCGTCGATTCCTTTCGTGGCCCGGATTGCGGAGGGAGCTTTGAATGAAGTGTCTTCCGGGCTGGTGGAAGCGGCTGAATCTATGGGGGCTACCCCTCTACAGATTGTTACCAGAGTGATGCTGCCGGAAGCATTGCCAGGGCTGATTCATGGTATGACTCTCACTCTGGTTACGTTGGTGAGTTATTCCGCTATGGCGGGAGCCATTGGTGGCGGTGGTTTGGGGGATCTGGGTATTCGCTATGGTTATCAGCGTTTTGATCCAATCATTATGATTGCCACTGTAATTGTTCTGATAGTGGTTGTTCAGCTGATTCAGTCTGCTGGAGAAAGACTACAGGCCCGTTACGAGCATAAATAAACAGCTCTTCTACTTTTTTACATGAAAATATCCAAGCATTTTCATGTCCTGAGGTGGGCATTTTCCGCTCATGGCTGTTTATAAGAGCGAAATAAAAGCAAAAGTATTGAATACACAAGATATCAGGAGAGCAGTATGAAACCTGTAGTTGATTTGAAAAAGCTTATTGGTGCGGTTGTTGCTGCCAGTGCCTTGATTCTGGCTGGCTGTGGCAGTGATGACAGTACTGCCCCCAAAATTGATGAGACCGCGCCGTTGAAAGTGGGTGTAATGTCTGGCCCAGAAGCTGACGTTATGAAAGCCGCTCTGGATAAAGCCAAGGCTGATTCCGGGTTGGAAGCTGAGCTGGTTGAGTTCCAGGATTACATTACTCCTAACGTTGCCCTGTCTGATGGCAGTATTGATGTGAATGCTTTCCAGCATAAGCCTTATCTGGACAGCATGATTAATGATCGTGGCCTGAAGCTGGCAGCGGTAGCGAATACCTTTGTTTACCCAATCGCAGCCTACTCCGACAAGCTGGAGAGTCTGGAGCAGTTGGCCGATGGCGGTAAAGTGGCGATTCCGAATGACCCAAGTAATGAAGGTCGTACCCTGATCCTTCTGCATCACACCGGTCTCATTAAGCTGAAAGATGTGAATGACCTGAATGCAACGCCTCGGGATATTGTTGAAAATCCCAAAGGACTAGAGTTTATTGAACTGGAAGCTCCTCAGCTGCCACGCTCTTTGCCTGACGTGGATCTGGCTTTTGTTAACAACACCTATGCTATTCCAGCAGGTCTCACTCCTGAGAAGGCGCTGTTGGTTGAGGGCAAAGAATCTCCTTACGTAAACCTGATGGTTTCCCGTATCGATAACAAAGATGACCCTCGTATTGTCAAGTTGGTTACCGCTTACCAGAGTGAAGTGGTTGAGCAGACTGCCCATGACCTCTTTAAAGGTGGAGCTGTAAAAGGCTGGTAACAGTTTGAATTTTTCGGTTCAAATGCGCTATCTATAAAACCCGTGCTGATGTAGTGCGGGTTTTTTATTACCTGCCGTTACACCAGGAAACACTAAGCACTCGAAAATACAATGTTGCATCCGAACCTTTTTCTCCTCTCGAAGCCTTAGTACTTACAATTCACAGAAGATGGAAAGGAGATCACAGATGTCTAACGGTCTCATGGTACGGGCTCTTTTCACAGGGTTAGTGCAACTGGCATCCTGTTCTGCCATTGCAGAACAACCGACGCGTGTTTTTGGGCATGCCCGTATGGCACTACACACTGGGCTTCCCCAGACTGTTCAGCAGGAAAAAGAAAGTGTGTACGGTGAAGTGATGACTCCCAACGGTGTTGAGCAAACGGCTCTGCGCGATTTTCGCCTACTCAGTCGCTGGCGGGATATGCGTTATTCAGAAATCCTGAAAGAGCCAGAGATTTATCTACGTAATGAATCTGAGTTGCTGCAGATATACAGTCAGGTCGCAGATTGGGGAGTTGAGGATTATGTGAATGCGAGGGCGACCCTGGCTCTGACTACTCGGGGTTTTGATGATTCGGTAGCGGTTGTAAATAGCAACGGTCATTACAGCTATTACCTCTGGCTGGGCAGTCATGCTCTGGTTCTTGCTGCTCTACCGCTATGGTCTCCAGCTGTGGCTGGTATTGGGGTTGCTGCTTTTGCGTCATCTGTCGTTTTCCATATTCGTCAGGGATTCTGGAACGGCTGGCTGTATATGAATGACTACGGAAGCCTGCTGGATCAAAAAGTAAAGGGAGAAACTGCTCTGGCTCAGCTCAAGGATCATACACCTGCTCTTGAGAAGGCTCGGAAGATGATTTACCAGCCTTTGTTCAAGAATCATGCGATGACCCTGAATCAAAAAGACTCTGATGCTGTAACGGCAAAATGTCAAAATGCAGGGGCTTTATATATGACGTCTCCAGTCTATCAAAACAGCATGCTGGCAAATGATGATGTGAAAAGTCTGGTTGATGTTTTCAAAACAGTGGCTGGAGCCGGTCATGGACGTTTCACTTTGGAACTGCTTGATGATAGGTATCCTGCTAAACAAAATTTCCGTTTTGAATTACTTCTGTGCAAAAGCAAGCTCTATATTAAGGATGTGACCCAACATCAGAGTGGTCAGGTTTATGCCCGTATTCATGATTTATCGGGTTTGAAAAATTTTGCAGAAGAGCTCTCCCTGTTAAGTGATCTGAATAAGTTTCGTTTTAAAGTAGAGGATATTCCGCTGTACTCTCGAGTGATTAATTACTCGAGAGCGCTCGCTGTGGAGGGTTTGGTTCATGGCGAGGAAGCAACTGAAGAGGGAGAGGGAAATGTTAAGCCAGAGGAGAGTATTTCAATAATAGAAGAGCGTCAGAAAAGTGAAGAAGTAGAAGAACTTCTCCCGATGGATGAAGAGCTTCTTCCAATCAGTACGCCAGTGGAGGAAGAAGAGCTCTTGCCTATTGCCAGGTAGGTTAGACATAAGGGAAAGCCACAGATTTCTGTTGCAGCTCATTGTTACCGCTGATTCATCTCGTTACTATCCGTTGAGAATGGGTAGAACACTTAAAAGATACAGAAGTAAGAATGAATCAGCGTACTTTTTTTGCAGACGGCATGCTTGTTTTTGCCGCGTTAATCTGGGGCTCAGCATTTGTTGCCCAGCGTGTGGGTATGGATTATTTGGAACCGTGGGCTTTTAATGCGGTTCGCTTTCTTATCGGCACGATTGCTCTTCTCCCCTTACTGATTTTCCAGCGACGATCCGGCCCAGTGTTCACCCGCACTACCTGGACAGGTGGCGCAGCCATGGGCTGTATTTTAATGGTCGGGGCAGGGTTGCAGCAGATGGGGTTGCTATATACGACGGCGGGCAAGGCGGCGTTTATTACTGGCTTATATATTGTGATAGTGCCGTTTCTGGGGTTGATGTTCGGTAATAAAACCAGTCGTGATACATGGGCTGGTATTATTCTGGCTCTGCCTGGTTTGGCTCTTCTGACTCTTGGAGATGATCTCTCTATTAATAAAGGCGACATGCTGGAAATTGTCGGGGCTTTTTTCTGGGCTGGGCATCTTCTGCTAGTTGGCTGGCTGGCTCCCCGTCACAATGTTATTGCATTGGCTTTTATACAGTTTTTAACCAGTTCTATTCTTTGTTTCGGTGTCGCTGCTGTTTTTGAAAACTGGACAATGGATCAGGTGCAAAGTGCATGGATACCACTGGCCTATGTCGGCATTATGTCGACAGGTGTTGCCTATACCCTGCAAATTGTTGGGCAAAAAACGGCACCTGTTGCCCATGCGTCCATAATTCTCAGCCTCGAAACTGTATTTGCTGTGATTGCTGGTTATCTGTTCCTGAATGAAGTCATGTCCGGTGTTGCTTTAGCTGGTTGTTTGCTGATGTTGAGCGGAATGATTGTTTCCCAAATAGGGTTGCATCGGATTCGACAGGCTCTTCGGTTTCAATATGCCTTGTAAATAAGTACTTACAGGATTGCTCAAGACTTTCATTGACTTGCGAGGGCGGCCCCTTATAATGCGCATCTCTTCTCTGGTGCGGGGTGGAGCAGTCTGGTAGCTCGTCGGGCTCATAACCCGAAGGTCGTCAGTTCAAATCTGGCCCCCGCTACCAATTCTCATCTGAGATTGAAGTGTGTTTTATTGGTGCGGGGTGGAGCAGTCTGGTAGCTCGTCGGGCTCATAACCCGAAGGTCGTCAGTTCAAATCTGGCCCCCGCT
>NZ_CAMZOG010000035.1 GCF_947331445.1 Parendozoicomonas sp. Alg238-R29
ATCTGAACATACAGGCTGGCCGTGCTCCCATGCAATTTGAACATATGATCTCAGCCTGAAAACTCACACATTGGGTAACACTACAATTGTGATGTAAAGTAGAGGGGAGATATCACAGAGATTATCTCCCCTTTTATTTGTATAGCGCTGGACTGGATATACACTTCACTTCTAAAGCATGACATTTCATCTACGATCAGCTTTCCTCCAAAAGAACATAGTCTTTATTCAGAATACCCTTGAGCAATCTTATCCGTACCTCCTCAGCAGGAGTACCACATAAACTATCGACAATAGTTCGTGAGCACCGCCCCTTTATGTAGTATGAAATACTCGTAATTTTCATCAACAGACATTTTGGCATTAGCATCTTTTTTATCGCAGACAAACACTTCCATTTCACTACGTAAGAGCAATTCCTCTCAGCCCTTATCGGTATATAGGATTGGATTGCGACCTGCAGGTACAGCCATCTATCGCTTCGAAGAAAAGATTGAAAGATTGAAAAGTTGAAAGGGCGACCCTTTATCCCGGCAATGTTGTTCGTATGGGTGTAGAAGCTGTGCCTTTGCAGCTGGCTTTTGGGCGTATTCTTTTCGATAGCGAGGTAGATATTAATGCCAGAATTACTGGTGGCTTGGTTCCGGTGACTGTGGATAAGTATGGTTTGTTCCAGTTGGAAGTACCTATGGACACTCCAGCTATTCGTCTTGAGCTGGACAATGGTTAGGCCTGTCGCCTCGAATTACCACAGAATAACTCTGAAAGTATTTTACGATTGGGTACTATCAAGCTTTCAGAAATAGATTGTCAGCCTTGGCTGGATGGTGAGCTGGCAATAAGTAAGACGAGTAATGATTAAGTATCTTTCCTATCAACGTATTTTCTGGTCAGTGTTGTTGCTTATGCTGACTGCTTTCTGTTTGCCTGTCATGGGTGATGATGATTGTGATCAGAATGCGATAGCCGATTGTGATTTTGAGGGGACTGCCGCTTTAAAATTGAAACGGTTGTTCGATATTGACATGGGCGAGTGGAGTGGTCACTCCCTGTTGGAAGGTGTGACTCAGCCTGCTCAGGATGGCCGTCGCTTTTGTATTATTGCTTATAACGAACTGACTCCGCGGGTTATACACGACTACAGTGTTACAGCGTCAGCAGAGTCGATAGGTGGTAGACCTTCCGCTGTTGATGGTGAATTTGTGCTTCGGCAGGGAGATAACATACTCCCTGTGAGCTTGAGACTGAAAGGTATGGGGCCTGCCGTTTCAATCATTGACTATGAGCTTACCCCTGGTATTGCTCTGTCTGTTCAGGGTCATAATACCTATACATCGTGTATAAATTATGAGTACGTTATTCAGGTTCAGGTGAGTCGAGATGATGTTTTGAACTATGGTGCTTCCGGTTCTTATCGGGGTAAGTTCAGTATCGGTGCTTTTACGTTTATAGATGGGAAATTACTACGGGTTCAAGAAAACTTTACTGTCTCGATGACTGTTACACCGGCCTTTCAAGTTAACAAGCTGGATGATGTGACTTTGAATGAAAACCAAACCACACCAGATGGTCGGGTTTACCAGGATATGCACTTTTGTGTATTTGCCATGGGGGAGAGAAACTACCGACTTTCACTCAGCTCGCAGTTAAGACCAGCAGAGCCCTTTACTTTGGATAATGGGGTTGGTCGGGCCTTCCCCTATAGAGCAAGGGTGCGGCTTGATAATGGCAATTGGGATGATTTTATTGCGCCGGGTTCAACCGCCGATGGTACCCTGAAAGGTCATAATACTTTGAATTGTGCTGGTGGGGAAAATAGTACAATCCGTATCGACTTTGCGGGTGCAGATACCCCGACGCAGGCTGGTTTTTATCGGGATATTATGGAAATTGTTGTCGGGCCGGAGTGAGTTCTGGCTCTTAGTGGGGCGTTCGGTCTGGAATCACAAAGCGAGAGTGTAAATCTAACAGTGTCTCTGCCGTTGTTAAATAAATCCAACTAGCCGGTCTTCAAATTCAATCATGAATCTGTTCAAGGCCGGTTTCCAGTTCCGTGTTGAGTGCAGTTTCCACGGTGACTTTGGTGAGCATCTGCCTGAAGTCGTTCAGAGTATGCTCAGTTTTGATGGATTTGGCAGCTTCTTTAGCGAAGGCTTCAATCTTCATTCATGATTTGCCCAGACAGGACTATTCTTTGCCCGGCCGCTTCCGGCCGCTTCCGGCCGCTTCCGGCCGCTTCCGGCCCTTCGGGGTGTACCTGGGTGAGATCATTGTCCAGTAAAGGTTTTTGAAGCGGACGCATTGACCCTGCGCCTGAGGCCGGAACTTTAACGCATTGACTACCATAAACACTTGAGGTTCCAGCAAGAGCACTGGCAGCAGCCAAATTGCCCAAAAAGTCTCTTCTCTTCCTATAAATTCCGTAACACAGCCACTGTCAGTTTCTAGACCTCAGAGAAAGCTATTTAGTGAGAAAGCTATTTAGTTTCAACACCACCACTCACTGGTTAGTGAAAAAAATGCACTACCGTTACCTTTCTTAATGTGAATAAAATGTAGTCACCGAAATCAAAATAATAAAAACGGAGTGAATGATGTCTGGAAAAACAGCCGATCAGTGGTTTGAAGAATATGGTGAAAGCCATCAGAACAAACTCAACAAAATGATTCACTGGGTTTGTGTGCCGTTGATTTTCCTCGATATTATGGCTCTTCTCTGGTCAATTCCGGCTCCAGCGGCATTTGCTGAAATCCATCCTTACCTGAATTGGGCCACACTATCCTCCCTGTTTATTCTGGGCTTTTATATTCGTCTTTCTTTCACTTTGACTGTGGGAATGGTGGTTCTCACTCTGTTGTCATACACCTTGATTGTTGGATTTGAATCCATGGGAATTGCTCCCTTATGGTTGACAGCCGCTATCGCTTTCGTTGTTCTATGGACTTTACAGTTTATTGGCCACCACGTTGAGGGCAAAAAACCTTCATTTCTGGCCGATCTGCAATATCTGATGATTGGCCCAGCCTGGTGTCTGGGCTTCGTTTATCGCAAGGTTGGTATCCGGTACTGAGAAACGAACGCTTCCTAATCGTCCATCTGCCGGGGGTCTCCGGCAGAATCCCATCTGTCAGCACCGATATGATCAACTATCGTCGCAATTGCCCCATCCCCCATTACATTACAGGCCGTTCCAAAACTATCCTGAGCAAGATAAAGGGCAATCATCAGAGCGACTGCTGAATCATCAAAACCCAACATACTGACCAGCAAACCAATAGATGCCATAACCGCGCCACCGGGTATCCCCGGCGCCGCAACCAGCGCAACACCAAGAGTTATAAGAAAAGGGAAGAAAGTTCCGAATCCAACAATGCCAGACGCAGACATCATCATAACGGCAGAGGCACAAACAGTCAGAGTGATGGCACTTCCGGAAATATGAATAGTGGCACAGAGAGGGACTGCGAAATCTACCACATGAGCATTAATCCGCAGCTTTCTTGCACAGTCCACAGTCACAGGTATAGCGGCGGCACTTGAGAGTGTCCCCACGGCAGTAATATAACTGGGCAACATAGTTCGCATCATACTGAGAGGGTTTCTGCCCGTTCCCGCACCAACCATGGTGAACAGAATTAGCAACCATACCCAGTGCAAAGTGATGACCAGCCCAAGAACCCAGGCAAAGGTTTTAATCGTCGAAAACACTGTGCCAGACGCCCCCATTTCGGCAAACACCGCACAAATGTAATAAGGCAGCCCTGGAATAATTAAACGCAGCAAAACCAGCTCTACAACATCACGGGACTGATCTACGAGTTTTAATAACTCCTTGCTGCGGGTTACAGAAATACCCATACCAAACATGAACGCAGTAACCAGCGCCGTGGCAACGCCCATGAGTGGTGGCAAATCGATAGAAACCCAGGGAGTAATGGTGGCCCCTTGATCAAGGCTGCTAGTAGAGGAGCCCACCAATACAGGAAGGATTTCTACGGCCACCAGATAGGCAAGTACTCCAGCAACAATGGTTGAGGCATAAGAGAAAAACAGCGTAACCCCAAGCAGGCGCCCAGAGCCTTTCTGCATACTGCCAATACCGGACATAACATAAAACAGAATCAGCAATGGAACGGTAAAGTTCAGGAACTCGCCAAATACACCTTTGAAGGTTACCAACACTTTGGTAACAACTTCGGGCGCGTACAGCCCAACGAACACCCCAATAATAATCCCCAGCAACAATCTGATTATTAACTTCACGTTTGAAATAACCTTTCTTGTCAATATTGGGAAAGCATAGACCGCTAAATGAGTTTCTACTGTTGACCCATCCAGCCAAGTGACCCAAGAATAGAACCCGTAATTCATGACTTTAGAACTTCACACGAATGGCAAAAGCAAAAAACCGTAAGGCCTTTGTTTGCACAGAGTGCGGCAGCGACTCTTCGAAATGGCAGGGGCAATGCCCCGACTGCCACGCTTGGAACACGTTTAAAGAAGTGTCTCTCGGCTCATCCCGCCCACATCTCGCTCATGCTTCTAGCAGCCGGGCAGGTTTTGCGGGAGCTTTAACTGCTGTTCAAAGCCTCTCAGACGTCAGTGTGGAGGAAGCACCACGCTTCAGTACTGGCTCACAGGAATTCGACAGGGTTCTGGGTGGTGGCTTTGTGCCCGGCAGCGCTGTTCTTATTGGTGGTCACCCCGGAGCCGGTAAAAGTACGGTTTTATTACAGACTCTGTGCCACGTCGCTTCCAACATGAAGGCACTGTATGTATCCGGGGAAGAATCCCTGCAACAGATTGCAACCCGCGCCAAACGTCTTGAACTGCCCACTGATCAACTAAAAATGCTGGCAGAAACATCTGCCGAAAAGATTGTGCAGGTGGCCGAGGAGGAAAAGCCCGGCATTATCGTGATCGACTCCATCCAGGTGATGTTCATGGAGGGTGTGGACTCCGCTCCCGGCGGGGTTTCCCAGGTTCGTGAAACTGCGGCGTTTCTGACTCGCTTTGCCAAACAAACTGGCACTGTTTTGCTGATTGTCGGACACGTTACCAAAGATAACTCTCTGGCCGGCCCTATGACCCTCAGCCATATCATCGATACACAAGTGATGCTGGGTAACACCGATGACTCCCGCTTCCGCATTATGCGCGCCACCAAGAACCGTTTTGGGCAAGTGAATGAACTGGGTATTTTCGCTATGACCGAAAAAGGCTTGAAGGAAGTGAAAAATCCTTCAGCCATATTTCTATCCCGGGGCGATGAAGCCACATCCGGCAGCATTATTAATGTGCTCTGGGAAGGTACCCGTCCATTACTGGTGGAAATTCAGGCTTTGGTGGTGGAATCCCAACTGGGTAACCCTCGCCGTGTAACAGTTGGAATGGACCAAAACCGACTGGCCATGCTGCTGGCCGTGCTCACTCGCCATGGTGGAATTTTTACCAGCGATCAGGATGTATTCCTTAATGTTGTTGGCGGTGTGCGAATTACCGAAACCAGTGCAGACCTTGCCAGCCTGCTGGCTATTGTTTCCAGCTTCCGGGATATACCTTTGCCACAGAATTTGATTGCCTTTGGTGAAGTAGGTCTGGCCGGAGAAATCCGACCTGTAGCCAATGGTCAGGAGCGGATTATTGAAGCTGTGAAACATGGGTTTAAGAAGGTGATTGTCCCTACAGCCAATAAACCCAGAAAACCTACAGAAGGCGTTGAAATTATTGGCGTGAATAAGCTCTCAGAAGCTCTCGAGGCAATTTAATTAATCGCACTCTGCCGGTTGCTGTAAAAAAGGGTCTAACAACAGCTGGCTGGCAGAAGGACGCTGATTTTTATCAGCGCTCAGCATTCGGTTCAGCAGATAAAATACCCCCTGTTCTTTTTCAAGAATCCTTTCCGGTTTTATATAATCCCCCAATACAAAGTTGTGTTGCTTTTCGTTGGCATTTCTCAGCATTTTCCAAGCTATACTGCTTCCCTCCACTTCGAGGTACCTAAGCCAATAGACACCTGCGGTACCAAGCCCCCAAATATCAACAGCCTCAGACACCGCCGCCCCTTTTAACCTTTCCGGGGCCCGGTAGCACGGATTACTTTTAAAAGAGAAGGCCGTGCCATTTTTATCCAGATGTCTGGCGGAGCCCAGATCACCAATTTTTATAGTACCGTCCGTACCTTTAAGAATATTGGATGCGGTGATATCAAAATGCCCACGATTTGATTGATGGATTGCCTCAATACCTTTCAGGGCACCTGTCATGTATTCCCGGTACTCTTCAAAATCCACCGGCAATTTTGCAGAAGTATCGTCCCCTCCGTATTCTGTAATCATAATCAGGCGCGCCTTATCGCTACCGGGATTTTCTATCCAACTGTCGTGTGATTTTATTATATGTTCACTGTCCAGCTGGGAAAGGGTTCTGTTCTCTCCAGCGAGATCAAAATAAGCGTGTTTATCTGAGTCATTAATGGGGAGCCAGGGTGCCGTTTTTCTTACCCAGAATTTTCCGGACTTATTCTTAACACGCTCAACAACTGCTATGCTCCCCTGACTACCCATCCGTTCTTTTAACGTTTTATCGTATGTGTATTCACTTGCTTTGTGGTACCAGTCGTTAAAGGATTCAAAGGCAACTCCAACGAATTTTTCAGCAAAAGCAACGGCCACTTCATGCAACAGGGCTTCAGCTGCTAATGACGCCCAATAAGGGAAATGTATCTGCCCGGATTCCAGATCGTGTAAGGATGTATAAACGCTATTTGTCATAAACATTGTTCCCGGCAGCCCTGGTGACCAGGAACGATTGTTCACTACTCTGAGAAGACCATTGCCACTCCCCTGATCGGAAGGTGATATAAACCTGCTTTCCTTCATACTGCCGTACATGGCATTGTCAGAAACCTGGAGGGAATCTCTCGCCTCACATGTTGTTTCCGGGTTCTTAATAATGGTTTCTATGCAACGCAGAGACTCTGGAGAGACTGCAGACACCAGTTCTTCATTTCCAGTGTTTTCAGAGTAAGAATCCCGCAACCAGGAAATAAGACTTTTATTCGTACCCTGTTCAGGATGATGCAAACTTTTCTCCTGCCAAACGCTTCCTTGTTCTGTTTGCCAGAGCCACTTTAATTGCAGTTCTCCATTCTCACCTTCCGCCAGCCAGAGTAGCTCCACTTTGTTGTGCATAAGAGTATTTGTAAGGCTGGCAAATGATGCTTCCCATTTCGTGAGCGGGGATGAAAGTAGCACTGTTTTCAGCGGCGTGATTTCTATTCGGGAACCATTGCCAAACCCGGATGAAACCCCAAGCAGAACATTTATATTCACCGCCTGATCCAGATATTTCCCAGGATACAAAGGCACCCTGCCAACACGCTGCCTGCCGTAGACATTCATAAACCGGTTATAAGATTCATGGTACAGCGCAGCCGCTCCCCGGCAGCCCCTCAAAATCAGATTAAAGGCATACCAAGCCTTTAAAGGCATTAGCAGAGTTCCATCTCTATACCATCTTCTCAGCTGTTTATAGGTTTTTTGAGAGAGCCATTCGTCTGAAACGGCTATTCCTGCCGTAATCAGGTGGTGCATTAATTTTCGATAAACAACTGACGCACTGGCCTGTAACAATGTGCTGACTATTTGTGATGGCAGGTAAATATCTGGCAGATAGAGGGTGTAATTACCGTAACGAATAAACGTTCCAGCCGCTGTTACATAAATAGGAGATGAAGAGAAGTGATCAGATTCCTGATAAGAAGCCTCCGAAAACGCCGGAAAAGAAACAAGGCAGAGAAAAACCATTATTCGGGCAGCGCAGCTCAACTGTTTTTCTTGCTCTTTATTAGGAAGAGCGGCAAGACTAGCACAGGTTCTTCCTGCTTCCCGGCTGTTACAAAGTCAGGACTTGTTTTCCTGACATCCCCCCCTAACAATACCCACCAATTATTGATTCAGGTTTCAGGTTTTCTATGTCCACTCCTGTGCTCCGCGGTCTGTATGGTGTGACCGACTCCAAACTCACGCCCGATGACAAAACCCTGTGTGAGCGGGCAACCGCCGCCATAGAAGGTGGCATGACCATTCTACAGTATCGGGATAAAAGCGAAGATCAGGAGCGTCGCGTACGTCAGGCTACTATGCTCCGGGAATTGTGTGACGAGGCTGGCGTTCTATTTCTTATTAATGATGACGTTGATCTGGCCGTGGCCAGCAAAGCCCATGGCGTGCATCTTGGCCAGAGTGACGAAGGCTTAATCAGCGCACGCCAGCGTTTGGGAAAGCAGGCCATCATAGGTATTACCTGTGAAAATTCCTTATCACTTGCTCGTACTGCCAATAATCAGGGTGCGGACTATATTGCCTTTGGCCGTTTCTTTCCTTCGCTGACAAAGCCTGATGCCAAACCCGCTCCTCTCTCTTTGCTCCATGAGGCACGTGCTGAATTCGACCTGCCTGTGGTAGCTATCGGTGGTATTACCAGAGATAATGCAGCCCAATTAGTGGAAGCCGGTGCCGATATGCTTGCCGTCGTTAATGATCTGTTCTCTCCAACAGAGCAAACGACGATAACTCGTCGTGCCCAAAGCTACACCAAACTTTTTAAAGACTGCTGAATAGCAGCACTCTGAGATTAACAGGATCACAGATATGAGTCGTTCCGAAATTCTGTTTGAACAGGCCCGGCAACATATTCCGGGCGGAGTAAACTCCCCGGTTCGCGCTTTTAAAGGTGTTGGGGGAACCCCCGTCTTCTTCCGGGAAGCCACTGGTTCAAAAGTTATTGATGAAGACGGCAAAAATTACATCGATTACGTTGGCTCCTGGGGGCCAATGATTCTGGGACACAATCACCCAGACATTATTGCCGCAGTTCACAAGCAGGTTGATCTTGGCCTGAGCTTTGGTGCGCCAACCGCTATCGAGATTTCCATGGCAGACCGGGTTTGTGAAATCGTGCCCAACATGGAAATGGTGCGTATGGTGAACTCCGGCACCGAAGCCACTATGTCTGCTATTCGTCTGGCTCGTGGCTACACTGGCCGTGACAAGATCATGAAGTTTGAAGGCTGCTACCACGGTCATTCCGACTCTCTATTGGTAAAAGCTGGTTCTGGCGCACTGACTCTGGGAATCCCTAACTCTCCGGGCGTTCCTGCAGATCTGGCCAGGCACACTATCACGGTAACCTACAACAACTTAGACAGCGTGCGTGCCGCTTTTGAGGAATCCGGTTCCGAGATTGCCTGCATTATTGTTGAACCTGTGGCTGGCAATATGAACTGCGTTCCTCCTGTTCCCGATTTTCTGGAAGGTTTGCGCAACATCTGTGATGAGTACGGCTCTGTTCTTATCTTTGATGAAGTTATGACTGGTTTCCGTGTGGCACTGGGTGGTGCTCAGGAACAGTACAATGTTAACGCTGACCTGATCACTCTGGGTAAAGTTATCGGTGGCGGCATGCCTGTTGGTGCCTTTGGCGGTAAGCGGGAAATCATGGAACAGATCGCACCTCTTGGCCCGGTTTATCAGGCCGGAACTCTATCCGGTAATCCTGTGGCTATGACCGCTGGCTTGACGGCCCTGAATCTGATTTCTGAACCCGGCTTCCATAAAGCCATAACTGAACGCCTGACACGCTTGCTGGATGGTTTGAAAGAACGCGCCAAAGCTGCAGGTATTTCTCTGCGTACCAATCAGGTGGGCGCAATGTTCGGCTTGTTCTTTACCGAACAGAAAGAAGTCACCAACTTCAGTCAGGTTATGGCCTGTGACGGTGAGCGATTTAACCGTTTCTTCCACGCCATGCTGGAAGAAGGTGTATATCTGGCTCCTGCATCCTTTGAGGCTGGTTTCATCTCCAGCGCTCACAGTGAAGACGATATTCAGGCAACTTTGGACGCGGCTGAAAGAGCCTTCGCCCGGATCGCCTGATGCCGTATACCTGGACCTCACTGGCAATCTCAGACACCATACTGGCTTTCTCCAGCTTCTTTGGCGTCTTTCTTATGAGCCAGAGTTATCGACTGACATCCAACAGGATGCCAGTCACGGGGATGTTGCTTTCTTTCCTGTTAGTGGGGATCGGGGCTGCTTTGGGCACATTACGGTATGGTTTTTCCCCTGCCTGGGAACAGCCTTATCAAATGATGATGGCTGCCGCTAAGACTCTGGCACCACCATTAATGGCAGCGGCCATGGCCGTATTCTGCTGGAAGTTGCAGTGGAGTCGCCCGGCCTGGTGGCGATTGCTGATTGGTTTGATGGCAGGGTATGAGTTGTCTCGCCAGACAGGTTATGGAGAGCTGTTTCTCGATATTACCGCATTTTCGTCTCTGTTTATCACCACTGCAGCGGCTCTATCAATGACAAAACAGGAGCGAATATTCTCCTTGTTCATGATTGTCGCTGTTATCGCTTATGCGCTGGCAGCATTAGTGATAGGAACAGAAGGATCGCTGGCAGGTTATCTGCGACTGGATCTTTACCGATACCTGCTTGCCCTGGGTAACCTGTTTGCAGCCAGTGGCATTTTTATAATGTTGAAACAGATATTTAAAACCTGATTGAGCAAACTTGTTTGAAAAGAGCCCCGCAAATGTATAAACGTCTTCGGGGCTCTTTTTTCTATCTATATTTTGGCAGCAGTATAAAAAGACCAACTCATAGAAAAAGGATAGTGATCAATCATTGCCGTGAGTCGAACCATGTAATGAGCATTGGTTTTCAATGGTTGCTTGGGAATCCAGGCAAAGTCATAGGCAGTAAATACACGATTAATGTCTGATGTTTTGTCCAGCCTTGGTAACAGAGTGACCTCACGCTCCTGATCATCCGTTAAAACAAAACGAGTTATCGTGATGGTTTTTCCACTCATTTTGGCCGGATTGAAATGTACAGATATAGGCTGCCCCGTTATGTTTTTCGACGTCGGTAGCGGTGCTGGGTGTTCGTTATTAAGAAAGACAGGAGGGACATTTCTCTGCCCCTGCCAGGGATAAATCACATAGTCAGCACTGCCAAGGGCTGCACCGTATCCAATATTGTAAAGTTCACTCTCATCAACAGTTATGTTTACATCACTGCACATACCTTCAAGGTTGCCGGTTATACCCTGTTCACAGAAATTGCGATATCCAGAATAACCCATCACATAACTGTAAAATGGTTTTATACCATTTGAGCTCACAGCTTTGGCGAACCCTGCTTCATCAAGATAAAAGCTCAGAAACCCAAGCCGGTGATAAATTGCGCTCATTAATTCCTGAACGGAATTCTCCCAGGAGCTCTGACCGGTCGACAGGTTCTCAATATATAGACGTGATGGATAACCAGAAAACGCCATACGGTCGCTGCACGTCTTTCCGGTAAACCCTGGATAACCCTCTTTCTCCTGATGCCCACGATCATTATTGAGAGCCATGTAATGGCTATGATTTTTCGCGGTTTCAGTCAGAAGAGGATGAGGTCTTAACGGCTGAAGACCAGCACGGGCTTTATTGATAAATTCCAGCGCAGCCTGAGAGCCATGATCAGCAGAAGATAAGGCCGGTAGAACCGCAAGAAGAATCAAAACAACAAAAGAACGTACTGCCCCCATAAACTCCATACAATACAAGCAAGGATGAATCTGGGATCTTAGACCGGAGAGTTCACTAAAGTTCCGAAAATAACTTCAACACTTACAGTCGGTTACTTGGCAGGACCAGGTGGCATTGGGAATGGAGTGACTTTCTCACCACTGACTGTAGAGATTTTCCCCTGCCCTTCCTTTTCGACTTCATCGATGCGAATAATGGCATGCATAGGGATAAAACTACGCTTAACACCAGAAAATGCTGTTTTCAGTTTTTCTTCAGAAGGATCGACCAGCAGACTGCTACGCTCCCCAAACAGATACTCTTCCACCTCAATAAAACCGTACATATCGCTCTGATAGACGTTACGAACAAAAACTTCGTAGACTTCGCCCTGATTCTGGAAAATAACCTTAAAGGTTTTACTGGCTGCCATGTCTGGTCAAAAAGCTCGTGAGGTTAGAAATAAAAACGGGACGCATCATACCACCGAGCGCCCCGCTTTATAGTGCCACAGAGCAAACACTATTCGGGATAGCCGGTAATCTCCCGAATTTTCTGATAGAGGGGTTTTAGTTGTTTGTACATTTTCAGATAAACCTCAGAGTACAAACGATGGTAGATCTTCACGTTTTCCTGATTGGGCTCAAACACGCGTTCAGCCCTGGTCATAGAATCAATCGCCGAGGGGTAGTCACGATAATAACCAAGCCCTACAGCGGCATTGATGGCAGCACCCAACCCAGAGGTTTCATACGTGTGCGGACGAACAACCGGCAGATTGAAGATATCTGCAGTAAGCTGCAAAGCACCATCACTTTGGGAACCACCACCAGACACCACCAACCGTCGAAGTTTCAAGCGTCCCTTTTTCTCCAGCTTCTCTTTGCCTTCCCGCAAGGCATAGGCCAAACCTTCAACAATAGCACGGTAAACATGAGCTCGGTGATGTACGTCACCAAACCCTATGATGCCCCCCTTGGCTTCTTGATTTTTCAACCCTGGTGACCAGTAAGGCTGAAGCATTAGTCCCATGGAGCCAGCCGGAGCTTCATCGATAAGATCTTCAAACAGTTCTTCCGGAAGAACACCACTGCGTTCCGCGACAGAGCACTCGTGATGACCAAACTGCTGCTTAAACCAACTCACCATCCAGTACCCCCGATACACCATAAACTCACTGTTCCAGGTATCAGGAATCGCGGCGGGCCAGGGAGGAACCAGCAACTGGGGTTCCCGAAATTTGTTGTGAACCACATTGATGGTCGCCGTGGTTCCGTAGCTTAGACAACCGGTATCTTTGTCATAACAACCGGAGCCGATAACTTCGCATGCTTTATCCGCTCCAGCAGCTATCAATGGCAAGCCTTCAGGAATCCCGGTTTTCTCAGCGGCTTCTGCGGTAATGCGACCAAGTATTTCACCCGGCTTTATCAGTTCAGGAAGTTGTTCACGTTTAAGACAGGTAGCCTTCCAGCTCCAGTCCCAATCAGGTGCCCAATCCAGCTTGCGATAATTAAAAGGCAGATAACCAACCGAGCCACCGATTGAATCTTTGTATTCACCGGTCAGTTTCAGGGTATGCCATCCGGATAACAGCAGAAAATGTTTTGTTTTTTCCCAGATCTCTGGTTCATTTTGAGAAATCCAGCGGGAGTAGCATTTACTGCGGAAGTAATTCATCAACCCTTTCAAGCCAACAGCGGAAGCCAGAGGCCCCCACAAACCACCGATAGAGTCATCAGTATTCGCTCGACGCTGATCAAGCCAGACAATGGCGGGGCGCAATGCCTGACCTTTGTCGTCAACACAAACATAAGTGCCGCGTTGGCAAGTAAGGGTTACACCCTTGATACGACTTTTATCAATATCTGTTTTTTCCCATAACTGCTGACAGGCTTCACTCAGGGACTGCCAGTAGTAAACGGGTTCCTGCTCAGCCCAACCAGGCTGACGGGTAAAATAAGGGTCAAGCTCAATCTTGCTTTTGCTGACGACATTACCCTGCAAATCAAACAACAGCGCCCGTACACTTTGGGTGCCGTTATCAATGGCAAGGATCAGGTCAGTGGATGCTTCAGTGTTGTTATTCTTTTTATCTTCCGCCATAAATTCGACCTTAATTAACCACTATCAGGCTGTTTGGTACAGGCTGTATGATTTTTCCCAAAGGGCCTTATATCGTGATTTTTCACTCTGCCAATAGTGCTCAGACCATCCGGCTTCTTCGGCCATAACCTTGCCGACACGATCAAGGTGCTCTCTGGCGCCTTCGGGTAATAAGTTACCAATCCGGGTTCGCCTCAGTAGCAAATCATCCAGATGACGAACCTGTTCTTTAGCTGCAGCCCAGCGTAATTCGAGCCAAAGATAGTCTGTGAAACCAATGCGTGTGAATTCATGATCTTTTGCCAAGGCCAGAACATCTGGTAAGCGGGTTCCAAACCGACCGCGCAAACGTTTCTGCTGCCCAACTTCCAGAGTATTAAACCGGCAATCATTCACCACATCATCATAATTGCGAAACAGCATGGCCTGTGATGCCGGAGCAGGTACAGTGATACCTGGAAGGTATTTTGAAGCTTTCTTTAAAGCATCCCGGGCGATTAACCGGAAGGTTGTCAGCTTGCCTCCACAGACAGAGACCAAGCCATTGTCATCCCAGATAGCGTGCTCCCGGTTCTCTTTGGAGGGATCGATGTTTTTACCGCTGCTAATCACTGGGCGAACCCCAGACCAGGTTGAGGTCACATCTTTTCGCTGAATACCCGCACTGGGGAACTCGCTATTAGCCGCTTTCAGAAGATACACAACCTCTTGCTCGCTGATAGCCGGATCATCATCAAGAGAGGTACTGTGATCAAGATCGGTTGTACCAATCACTGTACTGCCTTCCCACGGGAAAACAAACACAGGGCGCCCATCATCCGGGTGCATAAAACAGCAAGCCTGCGCGACAGGCACACGCCAGCCAGGTAATACCAGATGACTCCCACGCAGGGGCCGAACAACAGGCTTTTGACCAACCTGCTCACGCAGGTTGTCGCTCCAAGCACCGGTTGCGCTGATAATAACTTTTGCTTTCAGGTCTGCACTGGTTTCCGACAAAGCATCTTCTACCCGTACACCACAAACCTGTTGTCCATCTTTCAGCAGTTCAACAACCTTGCAGTAGTTAACCGCGACACCGCCATCAAGGCGTGCCTCATCAAGAGTTCTCAATACAAGGCGAGCGTCGTCAACAAAAGCATCACGAAATGTTGTTGCGCCCTTTAAACCCTCTTGCCGAAGACCAGGAATCAGCTTGTGATCGACAGCCGTTTGGTCAGAGAAACTGTGAGCTTTCTTACCTGCCAGAAAGTCATAAACAGTCAACAGGGTGCCAAACGCTAATGGACCAGGAAACTTGCCCTTGTAGTGAGGCATGGTAAAGCCACCAAGATTTACCAGACCGGGAGCTTCTTTCATCAAACGCTCCCTTTCCTGAACAGATTCTTTAGTTACCCGAATCTGCCCCTGGGCGATATAACGCAGCCCACCATGTACCATCTTGGAGGAGCGGCTTGAGGTGCCCCAGGCATAATCCCGCTGCTCAACTAAAAGAACTTTTAAGCCACAACGTGCAGCTTCACGAAGAATCCCAGCTCCGGTAATACCGCCACCAACAACAATAAGATCCCAGTTGTGCTCCTGCAGGTCACCAATACAGCTGGCTTCAGCAGGGTTAGTCATTACTCTTCTCCTCAAGCAGAACGCCGGGAACCAGACGCTGCTGTGGATCAAAGTGATCACTCAACTTGTACAGAGCAGCCATGCCCAATGGGCCTTTTTCCGCTTTCAGATAAGGAGCATGATCACGACCCACACCATGCTGGTGACTGATAGTTCCACCGTGCTCAACAATAGCCTCAGAGCCGGCACGCTTTAGTTTCTGCCAGCGAGCCAGTGTTTCTTCATAGGTTTTACCGAAGCGGAAGAGGTAAGTGGTGTAAATACTGGAACCCTGTGTATACACATGGGAAAGGTGTGTGAATGTATGAACAACCTCGCCTTCACCCTCTAAAGCTGTGCGCAAAGCACCTTCAATAGAATCAATGGTGGCGTTGGTTTTGTTCCAGTTCACACTGGTTTCCAGAGTGTCTACTGCATAGCCGTGCTGCCAGAGGTTCTCACGCAGATAGGGATAGCGGAATCGACCTTTCTCCCACAGTTTGCCAACACGAGGAGCCAGACCGGTCATGCCGACACCATTATAGTGGCGGATCATTTTATGAGTCTGCTTTTTCGCTGCCCGCACTTGAGCGCAAGTGCCGGTAATACCAAAGGTCACCATGCATTTGCCTTCATCCACACCACGTAAGCGAAGATAACGCTCAAGCCAGGCTACCAGATCATCATGGCCAGCCAGCTTTAACTGACTCCAGGTTTCAACCGCATTAGAGGCTCGCAGCATGGAAAGTTGAAGTTTTTTCTGGGTAGCTTCCCGGCAGAAAGAGTAAGCACTGGCCCAGTCCGGGAAGTAAACAACCAGGAACTCTTCCTTCTCAGGCAAACGGGTAACCCGTACTTTAACCTCAGAAATAATACCGAAACGCCCTTCTGAGCCCATAATCATCTCACGGATGTCAGGACCTGCAGACGACGCTGGAATTGTAGGAATATGCATGGTGCCATCAAATGTTTCCAGACGACCACCGGCAAACATTTGCTCAATGCGGCCATAACGCAGAGATTGCTGGCCACTGGAGCGGCTGGCTACCCAGCCACCAATGGTGGAAAGTTCATAAGACTGGGGAAAATGCCCAAGAACGTAGCCTTTGCTGGCCAGCTGGGCTTCAACCATTGGACCTGGGGTGCCTGGGCCAAACGTTGCGATCTGGCTTTCTTCGTTCAAATCCAACAGCCGAGTCATTCGCTCAAGGCTGACAGTCAGAACAGCCCGCTCCTGCTTCTGCGGATTAATATGCCCCACCACACTGGTGCCACCGCCGTAAGGAATAACGGTAAAGTCTTCGGCGCGAGCCAGATCCATTAATTCCCGAATCTGTTCTGGAGTTTCCGGGAAGGCTACGCCATCAGGAAAACTGCCAAAATCTCCACTCTTCATGGCAATCCAGTCGGGCAAAGACTGACCGCGGGAGTGACGCACGCGCACTTCTGTATCTTTATCAATAAGAGGGTGATCAGGCAGACGGGAAACAGGCACCTGACTGCAAACATCTTCCAATGTCGCTTCTGGAAGGGGGGAGCTGTCGCCTAATGTTTCTTTGACGAAGTCCAGGGCTGTTCCCGTAAGTGGTGGTTTCTCTGTACCGTCGTGACCCCAGCTGTTCCAGTAGCGCATGCTTGACTCCCGCATATTTATGACCCGGCTGAAAGCGAAACCTGCATTTCAGGTTCATACACCGGACTATTGTTTTTATTGACCTTTGCATTCTAGCGGAGACAATTCAGCTGTCACTGACAGGCTACAGATAGTGTCCGTCATTTCCGGCCATACACGAGAGGCGTAGTTTACAAATCAATAAAAATTAAATACTGGATCGAACCTGATAAAGCCCTTCGGTAACAGCGACGACATTGCCTTCGCTATCTTTCAGTTCACCAGTAAGAATAAAGTCGGCCTTGCCGTTTTCCTGCGCGTCTGAGGCGATACGATTGATCTCATCTTTCGCCAGAAGCGTTTCAAAGGTGATATCACCCTTCGCTGGCTTCAGGTATTTAATCGACATATTTTTCAGCAATGGGACATATTTCCCAGGTTCAAAACAGGCCAGAGCCATCACCCCGCCGGGAATCTCTGCCAGAGTGAACATTGCCCCCGCATACATGGTTCCGAAGTGATTCCCGTTACCTTCTGCGGGCATTAAACACCTTACATAACCAGCCTTGGCATCAAGAACTTTTAAGCCCGAACGCTTAACAAACTCTATTTTTTCCTCGGCAAAACCCTTAAGCATGTCTTCTGTTAATTTCATAACCACCCCATTAGCAAGACTGACGACTCCAATCTGCCAGAGTCTAAATGAAGTCATTCACGCGGACACTTACCAGAGAGCCCATTACGACTGACAGGAAACACCTTTTTAGTGGGGAGTTGGATGACGGCACATTAATGAACTGTATTTCACCCAGATGTGATTACTCTGTAAGCAGAACTGCAGGCTGCAATTATATGAAGTGCGTCTGTAATCAGGAATTTTGCCGGAATGAATGAAGTGTGGGATGCCTGGGTGCCAGAAGGTCACGCTCCGGCCCGCGCTTGTGTTGAAGCACGTATGGCTCGCCCTGAGCTGCTGGTTGACGTTTCTGTCATCGCAGCTGAGAAGTAATACTGCTTCGTTTCTGGCAGAGAGTTTGACTCTCTTCCAGAGCTCTATCAGCACAGCCCCCACCTTTTATCCGCATATTCGCTCATTTCTGATAGGAAATAACTCTAAGCTCCCAGCTCAACCTCAGCTATGCACTTGCACAGATGGCTATTATAATGCCCGGATTTCGCACAATAGAATCCAGTAAGTAAACGCTGACATACTTTGTGCTTGCCTTGAAAAACACGGTGACATCAACTGCGCATGGCTACAAAGAAGCTTTTTATCAAGACCCACGGTTGCCAGATGAACGAGTACGATTCTGCCCGTATGGCGGATCTCCTCGGGGAAACCCACGAACTGGAACTAACGGACAACCCTGAAGAAGCCGATGTCCTGCTGGTGAACACCTGTTCTGTGCGGGAAAAAGCTCAGGAAAAACTCTTCCACCAGCTCGGTCGCTGGAGAAAACTGAAAGAGCAGAACCCTGATCTTGTGATCGGTGTTGGTGGCTGTGTTGCCAGTCAGGAAGGGGAAGCCATTCGCAAGCGTGCTGGTCACGTTGATATGGTCTTCGGCCCCCAGACCTTGCACCGTGTTCCGGAAATGATCGATGCGACTAAAAGCAACGGTATTCCTGTTGTTGACGTAACCTTCCCGGAAATTGAGAAGTTTGACAACCTGCCTGAACCCAGCGTTGATGGCCCGACAGCTTTTGTCTCTATCATGGAAGGCTGCAGCAAATACTGCACTTACTGTATCGTGCCTTTCACCCGCGGCGCGGAAGTCAGCCGCCCTTATGATGACGTTATCGCCGAATGTGTAGGCTTGGCCGAGCAGGGTGTTCGTGAGATCAACCTGCTGGGACAGAATGTAAATGCTTACCGTGGTGACCGTCATGACGGTGGTATCGCAGACCTTGCAGAACTGATTACTGTGGTTGCGTCAATCGATGGTATTGATCGCATCCGCTTCACAACTTCACATCCGCTCGAGTTTTCCGACAGCCTGATCGAAGTTTATGGTGAGGTGCCTGAGCTGGTAAGCCATCTTCATCTGCCAGTTCAGAGTGGTTCCAACAATATTCTTGCGGCAATGAAACGTGACCACACTACAGATGTGTATCTGGATAAGGTTCACCGCCTCAAAGCCATCCGCCCAGAGTTAAAGATGTCTTCTGACTTCATTGTTGGTTTCCCAGGCGAAACGGATCAGGACTTTGAAGACACCATGAACCTGATTGCTGAAGTGGGTTTCGACGCTTCATTCAGCTTTATCTTCAGCAAGCGTCCAGGTACACCAGCTGTTGATTACCCGGATGATGTTACCGAAGAAACTAAAAAACAGCGTCTGAAGATTCTTCAGAATCGTATTGATCAGCAGGTTATGCAAATCAGTCGTCGTCTAGTTGGTTCAACTCAGCGCATTCTGGTAACTGGCTACTCCAAGAAAGATCCAGGTCAGCTTCAAGGCAGAACCGAGTGCAACCGGGTTGTGAACTTCCGTTGCGATAACCCACGCCTGATTGGTCACTTTGCCGACGTGAAGATTGGTGAAGCACTGCCCCATAGCCTGCGAGGCGAGATGGTTTGTTCAGAGCTTGACGAAAACTGGTCTTCTGTTGCCTGATCAAGATCAGAATATTCAAATAAAGAAAACCCCACATTAAAAATGTGGGGTTTTCTTTTAGTGATATTGAATGGATTAAAGCTATGAGTTGGAAGCCATAGAGGGCATATGTTGTTCGCTGTTCATAAAACCAATCTGCCCCTTAATAGGCCCGCGATCATCCCAGGTTTCAGTAAAGTTCTTGATCAATGCCTCGAAGCCAATTAATTCCATATCGTTCAGGGAGTACTGAGGCTGATACCACGGCTCAAGTTCATCAGAATCAACAGCCAGGCGCAGCTCCCGTTCAAGACTCAGCTTACCGAGAACCTCTTCCTGAAGAATACTTGTATAAAACTGATAACAGTTGCGACCGCTGGCCTTGGCCTGATACATAGCCAGATCCGCGTCATGCAGGAGTTGCAATGGATCATTGCTGTCCTGTGGCGCAACAGAAATACCAATACTGTAGGTAATTGTCAGAGACTCGCCAAATATTGTGGTGAATGGCTCATTTAAACCATCAATGAGCTTCCTGACCACCTTACCGGCACCAGAGTAATCCTTCAGATGAGTCAGAATTACAGAAAATTCGTCGCCACCAAGTCGGGAAACATAATCTGTTACCCGAATCATTTTTTAAAGCGGTCACCCACTTGCTGCAGGAGATTATTCCCTTCGGTATGGCCGTTTTTAATTAAACCAGAAAGATCAACATCCTGATTTATAAGCCGGAAGAGGCAAACTAACACGATAAACTAACGACGGTGATCAACCAAAAACGGTGACCACCTGCCGCCCCAAGGCTACCGGTGTTTTATCAGGGGCATAGATTGTGTACTGCTGCTGGCCATAGCCATGGTTGAAGTGCTCCAACGTAGTTTCAACGAACCACCAGTCATCTTTGCGTGCAACAAAATCATCCTTAAGAATTTCCAGCATCCAGGTCAGTGAACTGGCAGGAGCTGGTTTTTTCATCTTCGACAGCGCAGGTGTTGGAGGAATGTCGGCCACCATGACCAGATGCTCCATATCACTCAGACCTTCTTCTTTACCCTTAACCCAGATACCCGTGGTATTTCCCTTCTGAGCAGAAAAAGGCATGCTACCTATACCCCAGCGCATTTGGTACTGACGGGTAAATTCCGGTGTTAATCCTTTAATGTAAGGGAGCTCCACCACTCCTTCCGGACCTTTAACACCTTCCGGGAAAGACTTCGCCTCTAATTCAACCGATGACTCTCTAGCCAAACCAAAACAGGCATTCATAGAGCAACAGACATTGTTGCCTTGAATGATTTCAGCGTGCATATGGGTAACATTTTTCCCCTGCCGCAGTTTTCTCACTTGGATTTCAATTTCTCCCACAGCAATAGGAGCCACAAAACTAACCAGAATACTGCGAAGAGGCGTATCTTCCCTCAGAACCATTGCCATGGCGCGTAAAGAAAAAGCGGCTTGAATCCCACCAAAACAAGCTCTTCCCTGGGTCCAGTTTTCAGTAACCTCTGCAAGAAAACGATATGCACCAGTAGCCGGGTCATGATCCGGTACAGGGGTTATATGGTCAGCCAGTTCACTGTAAGACCTATCATTCATTGTTTTTACCTTTTAGCAGTCTTGGGTGTGAACAGTAGATACAACACAGGTACAACAAAGAGGGTCAGAAGTGTGGACACCATAAGACCGCCAATAATGCTCCACCCCATAGGAGCCCACATGGATGAGCTTCCGAGGGTCAGGGGCAATAGCCCACCAATGGTTGTCAGCGTTGTCAGAATGATCGGAAGCAGTCGCGTAATTGAAGATTCAATGACCGATGCTTTCAGGCTGCGCCCGTTGTGCCTGAGCTGGTTGGCATAGTCCACAAGAATGATGGAATTGTTCACCACAATACCCACCAGAGAGGTCAAGCCAACCAAGGCAGTGAACGAGAAAGTATTGCCGGTAAACAGCAATGCCAGAATAGAACCCGTCATAGCGAAGGGAATGGCGGCAAAAATAATGACCGGCTGACTGAATGAACGGAACTGCAAAACCAGAACCGCAAAGATGCCCATCAAGGCAACAAGACCAACCTGTCCCATGCCTCCGAACGATTCCTTACGTTTTTCCTGTTCACCACCCACCTGATAGTTCACACCTTCTGGCCAGTGCAGTTTATCCAATTCGGCAATAACAATATTCGTAACCGCCTCAGCCTGATAACCAGGTTCTACATCAGCCGTAACACGGGACATTCGCTCAGTCATATTGTGCTGAAGGCGAGCCAGAGCATCCTGCATTTCAAAACTGGCTAACTGGGGCAGCGGCACCAGAGCTCCATTGGTAGAGCGCACCATCATATTTTCAAAGTCATCAACCTGTGGGCGATCCTGCCCCAGAGACTTCACCAGAATCGGATAATCCTCGCCATCATCGCCCCGATACTGGCCAACATTCAGGCCGACAAGACTAGCCCGAATAGCCTGGTCAATCGCATTAATGGGAACCCCAAACATGGCGGCCTTTTCTCGATTGATATTCACCTGCATATCAATCTTTCGATGCGCCAGCGGATTATCAACACTTACTATGCCTTCAACAGATTCTATTGCAGCAGCAACTTTGGCAGCCTGTTTACGCAGTAGATTTAAGTCATCACTTAAAACCCGGATGGAAACCGGCGCTTCGTAAGGAGGCCCCTGCAGCAGTTCTTTTACTGTGACTTTTGCACCAGAGAAACGTGCAAAATCCTTGCGAATCTCTGTTACAAACTTGCCGCGGGATAAATCATCTCCTGCCTCCAGCTGCACAAGCAGCTGTGCATAAGAAGGCACTTGTCGTTTTGGTATTTCATTATAAAAAATTCGGGGATTGCCTTTACCGATATTAGTGGTGACAGAAGTCACTTCCGGGTACCGGTTAACAATATCTTCCACTTCAAGAGCTAACAGGCGGGTACGGTCAAAGCTGGCACTTTCGGGAGCATCAATATTAACCAGCACCATGGGCTTATCAGCTTTCGGGAACATGCTGACGCCAACCATTGGCAACAGAGTCAAACTTCCAATAAACAAGCCGACCGAAACAGTCAGCACCAACCAGGGGTGATTCAGAGAAGATTTCAGCGCCCGGGCATAAGGCCCCTGTGCCAGCACTTCTATAGCCTGCAGAACCTTTGGTTCCTTGTCTACTTTGGCAGGGAACAACCGGCTCGCCATCAGCGGCGTCAGACTGAGAGCTATTAGGAGAGAAGCCAGAAGCGTCAATACAACAGTGACCGGCATAGAACGAATAAATGTTCCCGCTCCCGTTTGAAGCAGAAGCATGGGGAAAAATGCCAGCATTGTGGTGACCGTACCACTGGCCACAGCCCAGCCAACCTGACTTGCCCCTTCTACGGCAGCTGTCTGACGATCGTAGCCACTCCTCAGAAAACGGCCCACATTCTCAGTAACAACAATGGCATTATCCACCAACAGACCGAGAGCAATAACCAGCCCCACTATCGACATCTGCTGCAGGCCAAAACCGCTGAGGTCAACCCATCCCAGAGCAATAACCACTGACATGGGAATAACTATCACGATAACAAACGCTGACCGCATTCCCAGTGCAATCAAAGTAATACCTGCCACCAACGCCAGACCAAGCAGCAAGCTGTTCATAAAGCTGTTCAGTCGTTTTTCGACACTGACACCCTGATCATGGACATAAGCCACACTCATATCACCCGGAAGATTCAGGGCAAATTTATCAACAACCTCATCCAATCCATCCAGCACAGAAAGTATATTGCTGCCCTTGCGCTGAACAACTGAAATAAACACACTGCGCTGGCCATTGTATCGAGCTTCATAGGATGGAAGGGCATCCCCCTGTGACACCGAAGCAATGTCTTCTACATAAATCACCCTTGCCGGAGACGACACCACAGCTGTGCGACGAATCTGATCTAGATCCCGAAAATCACCACTGGTGCGCACAGTCATTCGTCGTTCACCAGCCAGAGCATGACCGCCCGGCAGGTTGACACTGGATGCTCTAACAGCATTAAGAAGATCTTCAATACCAATATTCAGTGCCTGCATTTTCAAAAGGTCAGCACGAATATGAACCTGCTGTTCCGGAAATGCGTCGATATCAGCTCGTTTAACACCGGAAACCCGCTCCAGTTTTTTCTCCAACACTTCAGCCTGGGTTTTCAGTTCCCAGTAACTGGCTGTTTCAGACATCAAAGCCACCTGCAGGATATTCACATCGGCAGGAGAAATCTTGTCTACAGAAAGGAATTGAATCCCTTCAGGCAACTGATCTCGAACACGGGAAACTTCCGAAACAACATCGTCGTATTTTTCTTCCGGGTCTGTACCAAACAGGAATTCAACCCGAATAACGGCCAGTCCGTCTTCCACATCGCCTTTCAGCTCTTTGATGTCGTCCAGTTCTTTTATGGCTTCTTCCAGTGGATCAAGAACCAGTTTTTCCATATCCACCGGATTGGTTCCGGGATAAACCACTCTCACCATAGCCGCAGAAAAATCAAACTGGGGATCTTCAGAGCGCGGCATTGTATTTAAGGAAACAATACCTAAGGAGATCAGCAGTAGAATAATGACCAGCGTGAACTGAAAGTTATTAATCGCTATACGGGGCAACTGCATAATAATTACCCCTCTTTATCTGCAAGATCTGCAAGTTCTGGCTTTGTTCTTCTTCCCACAACCCGCACTTTATCGCCGTCATGCAAGAAGGCCGCACCTGTTGTGACAACAGACTCACCCTCTTTCACATCACCGGATACAGCTACAAAGCTACCTTCCAGATAATGGGTACGTATCTGCCTGGCAGACACTGTGTTGTCATCATTCAGTACATAGACAACACCCATAGGGCTCATCGCAGAAACCAGCGCCAACGATGGAAGTTTTACAACTCGCTCTTTCTGGCTGGGTTCAATACGAATCCGTCCAACATAACCATCACGTAGACGGACGTCACTGACAGGATCAAGAGCAATCTCAACTTCAAACAAACCGGAGCGCTCTTCCGCAGCTTCTGAAATTTCACTCACCTTGCCGGTAAAAGCCTGGAGAGGCCAAGGGTCAAAACGGACAGAAACCGGGTCGTTGTGACGAATCAGAACAACCTTCCGATCTGAAAGTGCGGTACGCATAATCCAGCCACGGGATTCATCCGCAAGAGCGAACACCACCTGGTTTGGCGCAATAAGTTCACCGGCTTCAACCATTCGGCGAACAATGCGTCCAGCTGCTGGGGCTTTGATAGAGGAGTAGCGTAAATTGAAGCGGGCTACGCGAAGCTGGGACTCCACAACATCCAGTTCTGTTTCCGCATCCTGAAGTTGATCGAGTGATACAACATTCTTTTTGTAGAGTTTTTTCAGTCGCTCAACATTGCGCTGTGCATTGTCGAAGCGGGCTTCAGCTTCTCCAACTCTGGCCTGAACCTCTTCTGTGTCCAGTACAGCCAGAATTTGCCCTTTCTCTACGGCATCACCTTCTTCAACAAGGATATTGGCCACCGGGCCACCAACTTTGAATGCCAGCTTTTGTGTGGATTTATAGGCCAGAAGAGCACTGATACTGATAGGGCGAGCAGCCTGCTGATAATGAACTGTGGCAACTTCAACAGGGCGTATAGACTGTTCAGAAGATACCGCAGAAGCCAGTTGGGAAGTCAGGGCAAGAAAACCACCCAATAACGTATAGCCCAGAGCCACTCTCAGAGAATGAAGGTTGCGCATGCGCTGATTCTTATCCGTTTTATTAAAAGTCATTCTTATTAGTGCTTATAAAACGGACTCTAGTTTTTAATGTAATCACTGTCAACAATATTGACATCGTCAACTTCTATTCACAGAATTGACAAAAACCAATGACTTTTAAAACCCATGATCGAAGCCACCGAGTCCACTAAAAGCTGTCTTGGACAACCCTATCACCATGGCAATCTTCGCCAGGCTCTGTTGGCTGTTGCTTTTGAACACCTGAAGAAAACCGGCCCTGAAAAACTGAGCTTGCGTGCTCTGGCAAGAGAAATAGGCGTTTCACAAACGGCTCCCTATCGTCATTTCCCGAACAAGAATCTTTTGTTTGTTGCCATGGCCGTGGAAGGCTTTAAAAAACTGGAACAAAGAATCCGGGAGACATCTCAAGCCCACGACGATGCTTCTGAAGCTCTGCTTTCAGGGGCAGAGCACTACATTGCTTTCGCTCAGGAAAACCCTGCCCTCTACCGCTTGATGTTCGGCTCTGCGTTGAATGAATGGCGCAAACCGGAGTTTATGCATGGTGCACCACCAGCGGCCTTTGCGGCACTGGTAGAAGTCATGGAGAAGGCCATTTCCCAAGGCAGTATTACTGATGAATACCCGGCCTGGTTTCTGGCCAAAAACTGCTGGGCCCAGATTCATGGACACGCCATGATGGCTATTGATGGCATGCTGGATAAAGGTGCGCCAGAAGGAATGGAGTTTGACCTCAAGCTGTCCTTAAGGCTCACACTTGAAGGCAAACGTCCAGGAAAATAGAAATGAGATGCTGGGTTAACCGCTAAATAGCAGTGGCATGACCCAGCAATAAACCTTACCAGTAAATCCCCCGCATCAATGCAGCAAACGCTACCTGTTCAGAGGAAATTGGAGCCGGTTTCTTCTTACCATCCACACCTTGGGAAGCTATAGAGTCCGGAAACATTTTGAAACCGGTATTCATAACAATCTCACTGATCTGTGGCGCAACAGAGTTCATAACCTGCGCAAATACCCCCAAACGAGTCGCAATACGTTTAGGCCGATTGATAATAGCTTCACAGACCATATCTGCTGCTTCTTCCGGCGTTAAAGTCGGGACAGAATCATAGATTTTCGTCGGCCCAATCATAGGTGTACGAACCAGTGGCATATTGATGGTCGTGAACTTCACATTGCGATCAGAGAATTCTGCTGCCGCACAGCGGGAGAAAGCATCCAAAGCAGCCTTCGACGCCACATAAGCCGAGAAACGAGGAGCATTGGTTAATACACCAATGGAAGAAATATTGATAATGTGCCCACTCTTCCGCTCCAGCATGGCGGGAGAGAAGCCCATGATCAGCTTCAGCGCACCAAAGTAGTTCAGCTGCATAGTACGTTCAAAGTCGTGAAAACGATCAAACGACAATGCCAGAGAACGACGAATGGAACGACCAGCGTTGTTTACCAGAATGTCGATATAACCGTGATCCTGCAGAACCTCTTGCACCAGACGGTCGCAGTCGCTTATGTCGGCAATATCGCAACGGTAAATATGGGCTTCACCACCCATTCGCTCGATTTCGTACTTGGTTTCTTCCAGTTTCTCCGGAGTTCTTGCTACCAGAATAATCTTGGCACTGGTTTCACCCAGCTTCATAGCTGTCGCCTTACCAATACCCGATGTTGCACCAGTTACCATAACGGTTTTGCCTTCAACCCGACCTTTCAGCGTACGATCGATAGACAGTTCCGGGTCAAGATTGCGCTCCCAGTAATCCCAGACTTTTGCTGCATAGGTTTTCAGTTCCGGGCAGGAAATATCTGAACCTTTCAGGGCTCGTTCCGTATCACGGTTATCAAACTTGGTGGGATAATTCAGGAATTTAAGGGTTTCTGGAGGAATCCCCATATCCTGGAGAATGGCATTACGGATACGCTGAATCGGAGGCAGCTTGGTAATGCCATCACGAATCATTTTAGGCACGAAACCAAACATACGGGAGTCAATACGCATCGCCATCTTTGGTGCGTGGCCAGCTTCTGCAAAGATATTCATCACCTCACCAACTTTTGCTGGCTCTGGGTCAGTCAGGTGGAAGCAATTGGTATCAACTTTTGGATTGTGGGCAATGTGATCCATGGCATTTACCACGTAATCCACTGGCACAATATTCATACGGCCACCTTCAATGCCAACCGTTGGCATCCAGGGAGGCAGAGTCTGGCGCAGTTTCTGAAGCAGTTTGAAGAAGTAATAGGGGCCGTCGATTTTATCGATTTCACCCGTTTCAGAATGACCAACAACCATACCCGGACGATAGACTTTCCAGGGCATTTTCTTGCACTCATCCCGCACAACCTTTTCTGCAAGATGCTTGGTTCGGAGGTAAGGGTTATCCAGATGTTCGGCTTCTTCGAACATGTCTTCCCGAAAGGTTCCCTTGTACAAACCTGCGGCAGCAATAGAACTCACATGGTGAAAGCAGCCGGCTTTCAGAGTCTTGGCACAATCAACAGCGGCGCGGGTACCTTCAATATTGGCCAGTTCCTGAGACTCAGCATCCGCCTGAAGATCGTAAATAGCAGCAAGATGGAAGAAATGATCAATCTTACCGGTCAGCGCCTCCCGATCATTATCATTCAGACCAAGGGCTGTTTGTGTAAGATCTCCTACAACTGCCTGAATACGCTCTGCACCACTTCCCACCCGCTCTTTCAGGGCTTCCAGTTTATCCAAAGAGCTTTCCCGAACCAGCACATGAACAGTGCCACCACGAGCCAGCAGTTTTTCAACCAGAAAACGGCCAATAAAACCTGTGCCACCGGTAACGAAATAATTCATTGGAACTCCTTATCTAGAAACACCGCCACGCCAAGTTGCTACTTATAGCTGATCAGAGACAGTATTCCCGGCCCCAGCCTGTGCAGTGGAACCGTGAGGGTTTTTTTATTGTCTTTTCCCTGACTGGCAGCTTCTTCGCTTACTCCTGACCAAGCCTGAGCCTGTGTAGGAGATAAAGCACCTTTCATGCCGAACCTGAAAGTTGTGATGAAAATCAGAATTTATGCTTCGGAAGACTATTATTGTTTTATTTATTTCCGAACATGCGCCAGCTGCTGACAAATATGACAAAAGAAGCTCGCGATGAAAACAGCTACAGGTTATCTCCCTGAAAAAACTTCATAAATTCGGCCTTGCTTTTAAAGCCTCCAACCCCGATATATGCTTAAACACAGAAACTTATTGCCAGAAAGGCTGAATACCACATTTTGAACGCACATCCAGATACTCTGCAGTTCGATATCGAACCCTTCGACGCCCGCCGCTACGCAGAACTCTGCGGCCAGTTCAATGAACACCTGAAACAGATAGAAAACCGCCTCGGCATACGCATCAGCAGCCGGGGACAGCGTTTTGATCTGGCCGGCGAAAATGATCCGATACAGGCTGGCAGTCAGGTTATCCAGAAGCTCTATGAAGCCACGGCCCAGAATGGCAGCCTGACTCCAGATATGGTGCACCTGTACATTCAGGAAACCGGGATGGAGCAGACAGAAACAGCGTCCAGCGAACAGGATATCGTGATCCGCACCCGCAAGGGGATGATTCGTCCACGGGGCAAGAATCAGCAGGATTACGTTCGCACAGTCATGAAGAACGATATCAATTTCGGTATCGGCCCTGCGGGAACCGGCAAAACTTACCTTGCTGTGGCTTGTGCCGTGCAAGCTTTGGAGCTGGAAGAGGTTCAGCGCATTCTTCTGGTGCGCCCGGCTGTAGAAGCTGGCGAAAAACTTGGTTTCCTGCCCGGTGATCTGGCTCAAAAAATTGACCCATACCTGCGTCCACTCTACGACGCCTTGTATGAGATGCTGGGCTTCGACCGGGTTACCCGTTTGATTGAAAAGAGCGTGATTGAAGTTGCACCATTGGCTTACATGCGTGGCCGCACTCTGAACAATGCATTCATCATTCTTGATGAATCCCAAAACACCACCACCGAACAGATGAAGATGTTCCTGACTCGTATAGGTTTTGGATCAACAGCTGTGATTACCGGTGACATTACCCAAATCGACTTGCCCCGTAATACCCGCTCTGGCCTGCGCCATGCCAAAGAAGTTCTTGAAGGTGTGGAGGGTATTGGCGTAACCCAGTTCAGCTCCCGTGATGTTGTGCGTCATCCACTGGTACAACGTATTGTTGAAGCCTATGATCGCCATGAAAACCGGCCTGATCAGGAAAAACGCAACTGATGTCTGCCTTTATTGATCTGCAGGTTGCCAGTGAAAACGGCGACCTGCCTTCTGAAGAACAACTGACCAGCTGGGCCAGCGCTGCCGTTCGTGATGAACGGGATGAAGCAGAAATCAGCATTCGTATTGTTGATACTGAGGAAGGTCAGGAACTGAACAACCAGTGGCGTAAAAAAGATTACGCAACCAATGTTCTGTCTTTTCCTTCTGATCTTCCTGCTGAACTGGAGCTACCATTGCTTGGGGATCTCGTGATCTGCGCCCCGGTAGTAGAGCGTGAAGCAAAAGAACAACAGAAAACCATTACCTCACACTGGGCGCATATGGTAATCCATGGCACACTGCATTTGCTGGGTTATGACCATATCGAGGACGATGAAGCTGAGGCAATGGAAGCTTTAGAAACCCGTATTATGAAAAATCTTGGTTACGACTCACCTTACGAGGACAAAACAGAAGACAATGGCTGACGATCACTCGGGCAACGGTAACCCCAACCGAACCTGGCTGGAGAAGCTTAAACAGGTTTTCTCCGGCGACCCACAGACCCGTGATGAGCTGCTTGATCAGCTCCGTGATACTGAGCAGCACAGCGACCTGCTCGACAGTGAAGCCCTCCGCATTATTGAAGGGGCGCTCCAGGTTTCTGAAATGCAGGTACGGGAGATAATGGTTCCCCGCTCCCAGATGGTCTGCATAGATTCAAGCCAGAAGCCGGAAGAGTTCCTTCCTGATGTTATAGAAGCTGCCCACTCCCGTTTCCCGGTTATCGGGGATAACAAAGACGAAGTTCTGGGCATTCTTCTGGCAAAGGATCTATTGCCTCTGATTCTGGAAGAAAATCGCAAAAAGTTTGTGATCAAAGACCACCTGCGCCCGGCTACGGTTGTACCTGAAAGTAAACGCCTCAATGTTCTTCTTAACGATTTCCGCACCAACCGAAATCATATGGCTATTGTTATTGATGAATATGGCGGTGTCGCGGGGCTGGTCACCATCGAAGATGTTCTGGAACAGATCGTTGGTGATATCGAAGACGAATATGACGTAGAGGAAGACAGCTATATAAAACCTCTAAGCAGTGATGAATTTGTTGTTAAAGCCCTTACTCCGATTGAGGATTTTAACGAACATTTTCAAACCCAGTTCAGCGACGATGAGTTTGATACCATTGGTGGTATCGTTATGCAGCAGTTCGGACATCTGCCCAAGCGTAATGAAACTATTTCCATGGATCGTTTCTGCTTCCAGATTCTGAATGCTGACAATCGTCGTATACGACTACTCAGAGTAACAAGAAATCCAGCTGATCTCTGATAAAAGAGCACACATTTAAAGCATGATAAAAAAAGACTGGCCCGGCCATCTACTGGCCGGACTGGCCGGTGCAGTTGCGACTCTGGCCTTTAGCCCCTTTAATTACTGGCCAGTGATGATTGCCAGCGTTGCAACGCTGTTTATTCTTCTTAATGGAGACTCTCATAATAAAAATTCCCTGAAAACAGCCGTATTACGCAGCCTGTTCTATGGCATTGGTTTGTACGCAACCGGTGCTTCCTGGGTTTATGTCAGCATCTCCCAATTTGGTGGCGCTTCAGTGTTGTTGGCCGGTTTGTTAACCGGACTTTTCATTCTGTTGCTTTCCATCCTTTTCTTCGTGCCTGTTGGTTACCTTTTCGGTAGGTTCACAGGCTCTTTAGCAACCTGGCGTAAGGTGTTTATCTTCTCCGGGCTTTGGGTTATTGGTGAATGGCTGCGCAGCTGGCTGTTTACTGGTTTTCCATGGCTGATGGCAGGCTACACACTGCTGGACACACCTTTCTCAGGATTATCCCCTGTGACCGGTGTTTATGGATTATCACTGTTGGTCGCCCTTGCTGGATCAACTCTGGGAGCATTCATCTTTTCCCGTAAGCACAAACCTCTTTTGGCCATCGCTGTTTCCATCGTTGTGCTGTCTGCAGGCAGTTATGCCTTAAAAGGTTACCAATGGACAACGCCTTCGAAAGATAAACCACTCTCATTTAGTGCCGTTCAGGGCAATATTTCACAAGATCTGAAATGGGTGCCCGGCCACCTGGATAAAACGATCCAAACCTACTGGTCACTGACAGCACCGCAATGGAAAAAAGACCTGGTATTCTGGCCAGAAAACGCTATTCCAACGTTCTACCAGAATGTTCCTGATGTGATGGAACAACTGGATCAAATGGCCGAAGAATCCGATACCGCTCTGGTGCTGGGATTACCTTGGTATGAGGGAAGAGAGGGTAATCGGAGTATTTACTACAACAGCGTGATCGGCCTTGGTGAAGCCGATGGCACATACTTCAAGCAGAAGCTGGTTCCCTTTGGCGAGTTTGTTCCCTTTGAAGGCTTGATACGCGGAGTGATCAGTTTTTTTGACCTGCCCATGTCATCCTTCTCTGCCGGTACAGACGTACAGGCTGGCATCACTTTACAAAAAAAACCGGTCGCTACTTATATTTGCTATGAAAGTGTTTACCCTGATTTTGCAGCCCGGCAGGCCATTAACAAGAATATATTGTTAACGGTTTCCAACGACACTTGGTTTGGTACATCCATTGGCCCTGAACAACACTTCCAGATGGCCCGAATGCGTTCCCTGGAAACCGGCCGCTACCAGTTACGAGTCACAAATGATGGTATTACCGCGCTTATAGATCCACTTGGAAACACGCTCAGCACCATTCCACGCTATCAGGTTGGCGTGCTTGAAGGCGAAATTCCGGGAATGGAGGGGTTAACGCCATTTATGCGCTTGGGTTCATGGCCAGTATTGCTCCTGGTTTTTTCCTCACTGTTACTTACACGACAGAGAAAGAACTCTATATAACTGCCTGGTTGCCAATATTCCTAACAAAAGTGTTACCGAAACTAACGCTTCAGGAACCCCGGTTGTAGCGTCCTGTCTTTATGCCTACTACAGAGCAGAGCTTTAGGCATACAGACATGGCACCTCCTTCAATAGAACTATTCAGACGCGTACCAAAAGCAGGATTCGAAACCTGGGAGTGTGACCATACAGCTAGTGCCGGAGGCTATTTACATGAAAACTGTAAGTGGGTGGGGCACCGCATCCGTCGCCATGGTCAGCCTCCCTTTATAGCACCGTTTAAGCTGGATATACCAACCCGGGTTAATGCCCGTCGCCTGTCTGACAATATTCAGGAAATGCATGCTGCCTTCCTCCAACATTTGGGAAACTATGTCGTTCAGGGTTACCCACAAGAAAAAATTCTCGAACTCGCTCAAGGTTCAGTGCTGCAGCTGAAAAAAGCTATTAACTCTATGCCTTTAAAGGATGCGATCAGACAGTTACACGTTCTCCAGGCGGTTGTTCACTCAGAAGCGGCCAAAATGCGAGCTTATAAAGAATATATGCAGGCAGGGGCTCTTGAGATCCATGCTCATTTCCTGACTTCCATTATTGATGAGAAAATGGATGCCCTTCAAAATCACCCCAAAGACAGAAGCTGCAAGGCAAAAAAAACCGGTGTCTGGACATCAAATGGCCTCTGCCGGTTATGTAAAGCAACTGTTGATTCAAAAAGCGCATTGCAACAAAGTTCTGACCATACCAGCCTTCAACCCGAGGCCGAAAGTAAACGGATACCTGTAGAGATATTAGAACGTTTTCATAATGACCTTGGCTTGTTTAATACCACCGGCGATTATTGCCGACTTGTTTTCAAGAGCTGGACGAATTTTAAAAGTGCACGAGCAGGAAGCAGCAGAAACATTGATAACTTTATCATGCTTATCAGGCGTGGTGTTCTGATGGAAAATGATCTGAAACTTATGACTACAGCCAAACGTAGAAGAGCCCAGAGACAAGCTTACACTCTTTTAAAGAAGGCTGGGCTTCACGACTAAAGAAGGCTGGGCTTCACGACTGAGCAAAGTCAGTTTTCAATTAAGTTGGTAGTATTAAATTGGTAGTGGAATCTGCTGAAGTCAAGCTGATTTCATTAACATTAATCTTGCCTCACATACAGCCTGCCTTTAGGCTGTGCCGTCTTTTCTGACGGTGGGGCAGCAGTCGCTGATTTCCCGCTATTCTTTTCTATATCTGTTTTCTGTAAGGACTCCTCGTGTCCAGGAAGCCACACATTGTAATTCTTGCTACCGGCGGCACGATTGCCGGCTCTGCTGCAGCGGAAACCGGTGGCGCATACACCTCTGGCAAAATTGGTGTAGACGACCTGTTATCCGTTATTCCTGAAATCCGTAATCTGGCAGATATTTCTGGTGAACAAATTGCCAGCATCGGTTCTCAGGATATGGATGAATCAATTTGGCTGCCAATGGTTAAGCGCTGCAATGAACTGCTTGCCCGTGACGATATTGATGGGCTTGTCATTACTCACGGTACAGACACTATGGAAGAAACCGCATTCTTCCTGCACCTGACCGTTCGCTCAAGCAAGCCTGTTGTTGTAACGGGAGCCATGCGTCCGGCCAATGCCCACAGCGCCGATGGTCCTATGAACCTGTTTGAGGCGGTTGCTACCGCGATGGCTCCTGAATCACATGGCCGCGGTGTTATGGTTGTGACAAACGACACGGTGTTTGGTGCCCGTGACGTAACCAAATCCTGCACCACAGCTATTCATACTTTTCAGGCGCCCAACTTTGGCCCCCTCGGCCATATCCACGCCCAGCATGTTGAGTTCCAGCGTAAACCTCAACGTAAACATACGACTGAATCTGAATTCCATGTCGATAACCTGAACGAGTTGCCTAAAGTTGGTATCGCCTTCGCCCATGCTGGTGGTGACAGTGCGATCGCGGTCAACGCCTTCATTGATCATAACTACGATGGCATCATCCATGCGGGTTTTGGTAACGGCAACTTCAACCATAAGGTTGGTGATGCTCTGCAGAGAGCAGCCCGGCAAGGTGTCACCGTTATTCGGGCATCCCGGGCACTGAGCGGCGCAGTGACTGAAGCCGGTGAAGTGGATGATGAGAGCTACGGTTTTGTAGCATCTGGTTTGCTCAACCCCCAGAAGGCACGAATCCTCCTGCAACTGATCCTGACAATGACTCGTGACCGCCAGCATATACGCGCGTTCTTTAAAGCCTATTAAGTTCTTTAAGGCCTTCGTAGTTGGGGCAATAACTGCACCGACTACGAACCGTTGAACAGGCTTCCCAGCCCTCCAGCACAGATACATTCACTGTCGTTTATTGGCCCCGGCAGATTACGATGAGTGTATCTTCTACAACAATTACAACAAAACCCCAACCTTCATTGCGCAAAGTCCCTAATCACCATCTATCTTGTATCGGGTATTCACTCAGAGCCAATGGGTTTTGATCTATGAACCTGCGTTCCCTTATTATTCCCAGCCTGGCAACACTTGCCGCGCCAACAATTGCCGACACTATTGGTGGTATCAAAGACGACAGGCGTCCCGATATCAGCTTTCTTGAAGAGCAGATGTCAGATTTCATGAATTCCAACAATCTGGAAGCACGAGTCAGATTGGCGGAGTTTCACCGAGAAAATAAGAAGTCTCTTAACTCTTTCGGTGTAAAAGAAAAACGCAAGGATGAAGGTGCTACAGCGTTGGGTGTGCAAATTAACTTCCAGTCTGGCTGGTATGCAGATGCCGTTGGGTTTGACGCTTCTCTCTTCACCGTCGGTAACCTGAATTCCCCCTACGATAGAACCAGAGACTTACTGCTGGTAACAGGTAGCGGGAATAAGACAGGCTTCAGTAAACTTGCGCAAGCCTATGTAAAAGCCAAGTACAGCCTGGAAGATGGCCAAGACCCGCTGATTTCATTCAGGGGAGGGCGTGAGCGCATCTACACTGGTTTGATTGCAGGCTCAGGCTCACGCGCTATCCCCTCTGCATGGCAAGGCATTGATGTAAAAGGTGGGTACGGAGGGCTATCATACGGCTTTGCTTGGGTTGATCAGATTTCCCTCCGGAGCTCCTCAAACTTTGAAGATCTGAAATCTTTCAAGAAGAAAGGTACTCCAGAGGGTAAGAACCTTGATGGAACAAATGCTACAACGGACACTTCCCAAGCAGAAAAAATTGATTATGCATGGGGTATAGAACTCGACTACGACATCATGGGATTGTCCTTGAAGTATAGGGATAGCCATGCCAAGGACTTTCTGTACACCTACAACCTTGATGCAAGTTACAAGTTCGATATCAGCCCTGGTTTAGCACTGACATTTAATGCCAAATACTACAAAGAAAAAGAAGACGGTGAATTGTGGACTAGCTATGTATGGGGTTCACCTGCATTTAACAATGATGCAGATTTAACTCATTTTAATGTGACTGCAGATATTGGCAATCTGATGCTAATTGCTGGTTACAGCAAAACCAAAGCCTCTTATAAAGATTCAAGCGGTAACAAGCGCTTGGGTGTTTATTACTACGACTTTGGACCAAATACCCATGGTGGATTTGATATTCCAACATCTATGCTGATTGGCGATTTCTTATACGACGACGAGAAGGCATGGATCGTTGGTGCAGGATATAACTTCAAAGATATTGTTCCTGGCCTGACGGCTGAGGTTTTCTACACCAAGGGTGATAACTTCAAAGACGGAAGACATAGCGAAAATCTGGAAGAGTATGAAACCGATTTAGACATTAAATACAAATTCCAAACCCCTGCACTTGATGGATTGTCTTTCCGCTTCCGTTACGGTATCTACCGCCCCGATGGTCGTAAAGCTAATTCTGCCAATAATGGCTTGGGTGCTGACTTTAGCCGAGGACGAGACGACTACCGCATCTACCTTGATTACCGTGCCAAAGTCTTCTAAAGCAAGTGCACAGTCAGTGTGAAATGCCAATAGTGTGAAATGCCAAAAAGCTTAGCAAACTGTATTGCTAAGCTTTTTATTTAAAAGCCTCAACCAATGATGCTGTAATAGCTTTATTTAAAGATTGAATGGCTGGCGTATCATAATACGATACATACTCCTGCAACTGCTCATCCGACATAAAACGATAAGTAAACAAAAACTGTCGAGTAACCATCTCTTCATACTCAGCCCGCATAGAAGACATCTGATTCCGCATACTGGTTTCAAACTGTGCGGGAATTTTCTCACTCCCAATCATAATTTCGGCAGCGGAAAGAGCACCGCTGATCATCATGTTCATAGTTGTATCAACAGCCCCGGTTTTTTGTACAAGATCCCGAACAAGATCAAGACGCACCTGACGAGGTAGCTTTTTCTGCAGTTGAACAGACACATAGTTTTCCAAATCGTTCAGGTTGTCTGGGTTGTTGGCTCTATTTTCCAAACGAACAGCCTTCTGCCAGACATCCCCTCCCATAACCTTAATAATTTCGTCTAAATATTCGTCAGACAATTCCCGAGCCAACACATTCTGAACAGTGTTTCTAAGTCGCGCAGGAGCATATTTTGCAGTCAACCCCTCTTCGAGGCGGGAAAGAAGCTGCAGGCTCATTTCATTATCTGGCAGTTCACTTCTTCCCATACGCAAACCTTCTTCAGTGAAGGTATGCCCCATATAGGCAAACTGTTTTTCCAACCCGGAAAGGTCATACACCTTCTGAAGGATTTGTTGATCAACAGACCCTTCAGCAAAAGCAAAAGAAGAGAGGAAACTTAATAGAGTGAAGCGAAGAACTCTTTGCAGGCAATTCATATTAATCCCGTCCATTGGGTTTTTATTATTAATAACCAGTGTAAAAGCTGATCATAACTCTGATCAAGTATCTAGCTAGATATGCGATACCAGAACATGCCTGCATATTCATGCAACGCTAGCTGACTTTTACGAAGATAACGAACATTGGGCAACCAGGCTTCCAAACTCATTACAGATAATTGTGTAGATGCCTGTGCAGTTGGCGCAGCTATAACAGTAAAACCCACCTGCTCAAATACTGATTTCGCGCGAGGCAAGTGCCACGCATGACTAACCAGTAAAATCCGTTGTGCATTATATTGTTTTAAAATATCAGCACTATGTTCTGCATTTTCCCGAGTTGTTCTGCTGGAAGAATCCAGCCATTGAACTGTAGCGCCATGATTCTCCAGAAAGGTTTTCATAACACGGGCTTCATTAATACCATAACGACTTCCTCCGGAAACCAGAAGCGGTAAGCCGGTTTCTGTATGAAGCATCAGCCCGTAGCGCAATCGCTGTAACAGCAGAGGTCCCGGTTGGGGTGTCATTTCATATTCCGGAGTATTTCCCAGAACACCCGTTCCTAAAATCACTATAGCGTCAGCTTTTTCCTGACCCGAAATAAAATGAAAAACTTTCTCTGTCTCAAGGCCTTTCATCAGTGCGTTGGACACTGCAGCTGTAGACAGTAAATAAAGAGAAGTGCATGAAATCAAGACCAAAGCAAAAGACAGGTAACGAAAGCGAAACCAGCACAATAGCGCAATCAGCAGAATCACAAGCTGAATACCTGGTGGCTGGAGTAAACTTTTCAACATAAAAACTATCCAATTAGCTGAGGCTTCACAGTATTCTCACAGGAACCTGTGCGCTCAAAAGTCTTGATATTATTAACTGTCGTATTAGCTATCGACTCCAAAGCTTCACGGGTAAAGAAGCCCTGATGTCCGGTTACCATTACATTGGGGAAGGTTAGCAAGCGCTGAAATACATCATCCTGTATAACTTCTTCGGATAAATCTCTGAAGAACAAATCACCTTCCTGCTCATAAACATCAATTCCCAGATAACCGAGATCTCCTGCTTTCAACGCACGAATAACGGCGGGTGTATCGATAAGAGCACCACGACTGGTATTAATCAACATAGCTCCGGGTTTCATCTGTGCCAGAGAAGTGCAATTAATCAGATGGTGAGTATCCTCTGTCAGCGGGCAGTGCAGACTGACAATATCACTCTGTTGATAAAGCTGATCCAATTCTACCGACTTTATGCCTAACTTTTTGGCACCATCATCGGTGAGGAAAGGATCGTAGGCTAAAACATCCATACCAAAGCCAAGTAGTATTTTCGCCGTTGCCCTGCCAATAGCTCCCATACCTATCAGACCAGCCGTATGCCCGCAAAGGTTAAAGCCCAACAATCCATGAAGGTTGAAATTGCCTTCACGAACCCGGTTCCAGGCTTTATGGGTTTTGCGGTTTAAAGACATAATCATAGCCACGGTATGTTCAGCCACCGCTTCAGGAGAATACGCAGGAACACGAACTATCGTGATTCCTGATTGTTCTGCTGTTTCTACATCCACCTGATTAAAACCAGCACAACGAAGAGCAATGAGTTTTATATTTAACTCATCAAGCCGGAGAAGCACATCTTTGCTCAGATCATCATTTACAAAAACACAGATTGCCTCAAAACCTTCAGTCAGGCTGGCTGTCGAGAGATCAAGCCGTGCTTTCTGATAAACAAGATTCACACCACTGTTAACAAGCACCCGATCAAAAACTGGTCTCTCATAACTCTGGGTGCTGAACATCAGAGTTTTCATAGCCCACTCTCATTTCTGTAAAACCATTATTTTTATATTCTGAATGTAATACAGAGAAGAGCAATGCATACAGTCTTTTCTAAAAAACCGTATGCATTAACAATTAAAGATGTGGGGCAATAAAATCCGGGGCTATCCCAGCTTCTGCTATTGCTTGATCAATATCTGTTCCCATATAAACACCGCACTCCAGCAGCAGCGTTTTGAATCCCATGGCGTTGCCACCCAGAATGTCGGTGTAAAGAGTGTCACCCACCATCAGCACCCGGGATGGATCAGTAACACAATGACGCTCAGCAACAGTCTGGAAAATAGTGTTTCCCGGCTTACCAAACAACATAGGAACCGCTCTCTGATCAGTGGCTTCCACAAGATTATCCATAAAATAACCTGGCGTGGCATTGATATGGATTTGCCCATCAATAAAATACGGTGCACCCATATCCGGGTTGCCTACAGCCATTGTGAACTGACGACCTTCAGCGGATTTCAAAAGATTATCCTGCATGTCCTGGGTCCAGCCAGTACCTACCATAAATAAGATGCTGTCTACTTGCTCCGGAATCGCACCATTGCACTCGTTCAGACGAACCATTCCTTCAAGCAGTTTATCGGTTGGATGAGGTAATGGAGCGATTACGCCCCAGCGTTCCGGGTTTTCAACAGTTGCCAGCCAGCTTTCTGTAACATCCAGGCTGGTAACAACTTCTTCGTTAGCAAAATCAAAGCCTCTGGCAGCATACTTCTCAGCAGCCACATATTGATTGGTCATTGTGTCATTGGAAACCACACAGAATGCTTTGCCCCGTTCGCGCATCATGGCAATGGCTTCCACTGCACCATCAATAGCTTCCACACCCCGGCAGAGCACACCGTATGAATCCAGCATAATCAGGTCGAACTGATCCAGAACTTCTTCTATTCCCGAAATTTTTCTGGGTGCTGCCTCCGAATTTTTCACCGGTGGGTACCAGTTCAAACGGCGGGAATAACACTGATTCAGGATCGACAGATTAATCTCAATCATTGGGTTGCTCACATTTTCAGGAAGCGGAAGAAAAATATCCCTCGATTATATCAGTTTCGCTTTCCCGGTTTCGGAGAGATATGCATAGTGATGTCCGCAGAGAACACCTCTGTACCATTGGTATCTTTTACAGAGACAGGAACAATTACATCCTGTTCGCTTTCCCACCCTGCTGCCAGGACAATAGAAGCTCTGCTGAAAAATAAGCGCGATCAAACAAGGTTAAAGAGTTTTCAGGGGCTGATTGCAGCTCTTTGGTGAACTCGGACACAAAAGAATCAGGCTTGAATAATACTTCAAGTCCGATTGTCCTCATCCCTGCCTATGGCTGCAAGCTCTTAAGCGAGTGGTATTAGTTATATAAGAGCGTATTTTTAATAACGGCAGCTGGCGGAAAACGTCATTCAACTCTCCCAGGGTTTGAGGTTTACTACCTCTGAGTTCATTAGGAAACCAACGATCCATGGCTTTGTGAAAAAACGAATCTTTGTTATAGTGCGCTCTTCTCTGTTTTGATATTCCACCACCATAACTCAGAACCAAAACGGCCTGTTTGAAGGTTGTGACATACTCAAAAAGATCCACACCACCCAATATTTCATAGCCGACACAGACCCTTTATAGCTAAGGTAACTTAGCCCAGAGTCCCGGAATAGACGTCATTGATATCATGGAGGAACTCTCTGACCTGTTCTTCTGTAATGAGCGAATCAAGATAACCAGGGTCATGGTTCAGGAGCTGGATAATTGCCTGATTTGATTTGATCTGAAACAGCCTTCAAACGGTTCCCGTCTAGCAACAATGAGGGGATGTATTTCGGTCAGGACCTCTCCATTCTATGCCAATTTAAACCCAGTACGCGCAGGCATGGCCAATCTGCCGGAGACATCTCGGTATGCAATAAAGAGCCATGAATTTTTTATGGTTTTGTTCATTTCTTTTTAATGTTCAGGGCTATAGAATCTTCGAAATTAAAACATGTTTTTTAATGAGCAGCTGGGTTTCAGGTAACGGATTTTTTGGTTGAAAAATGAATCAGCTGTAGGCTTGGTATTAAGAGAAGTGCTCTGTATCAGGCCTGTTTATTAACAAGTCAGATAAGGACTCTGGTGATGTATTTTAAGCGTACTCTACTCGTTGCAGTGACAGCGGTGGCAGCAACGTTATCTGTTCCTTCCTCTTCTGCTGATCTTAGCGTTGGTGAAGCGTCTTTTCAGATTTGCCGAACGTGTCACGGCTCTCAGGGAGAAGGTCAGCAAGCCTTGCACAGTCCGAACCTGACGGGGCTACCGGCTTGGTACATTGAGCGTCAACTCCAAAACTACAAGCAGGGAATCCGAGGCGGTCATCCCAAGGATGCTATCGGTGCCCAGATGCGTCAGATGTCTATGACATTGGCAAGTGATAGTGAGGTTGCAAGTGTGGCTGCATATATTACAACGTTGTCAGTAACAACGCCTGCGCCCACCATGGAGGGGGACGCAGCTAGAGGGCAGCCTTTCTACACAGTGTGTCGTACATGTCACGGGCAATATGCTGAAGGAATGAAGGTGAAGAACGCGCCGCCATTGGCAAACTTGAATGATTGGTACCTGTTAAGGCAGCTGAATAACTTCAAAGAAGGAGTCCGTGGGGCGCACCCCAAAGACAGCTACGGCGCGGAGATGACGCCGATGGCGTACACGCTGGTGGATGAGCAGGCGATGGAAGACGTTATCGCGTATATCACCAGCCTGAAAAAATAACGTAAATATTGTCATCTGAAAAAGGTGTGGCTTGTGAATAGCTGCACCTTTTTTCGTTATGATACCCCTCTTCTCCTTTATCCTCTGAAGATCTTCAAGACAGGCTTCAATATCTTCCCACCACACATGCTCAAGAACGCCATCGGCCACAGGCTTCTGTCTATCGCAGGCCACAAGGACGGGGACCTTTTAAACAGGATGCACCTTCTTTCGAAGAGCGTCTGGCCTGGATGGTTTCTTTTTCAAACCACCGCGTTCTCGTGGTGCACGACTAAGGTTCCTTGAACCTTGTTAACACCAGTTCCTAATGGACTTTTTTCAACAGTTTGACCAGTATTTGCTGGCTTGGTTCTGGTTTTTTGGGTTAGGAGTCTCCTGCTTTTGCTTTGTCTTTCAGAAGGCCAGCTTTCCGTTTTTCCTTAAGCCGGTAGTTTTCACCCTTGATATTCACTGTGGTGGCGTGGTGCAGCAGTCTGTCCAGGATGGCTATCAACAAAACTGCGGGCTGGGATGATACCTCTATCCCAATAAGGCTGTTGCTGGCCAATCTTCTCAATCAGAAATTCAATAAAAACCCGTACCTTGGCTGGCAGGTAACGGCGCTCTGGATAAACGGCATACATTTCCTGCTGAGGCATTTTGTATTCCGGCAACACCTGAACTAACTCACTGGAATGTAGATAACGGCTGGCTACAAATGTAGGTAAACGACCAATACCGTAGGTATCGCCTGGCTCACTTACGCCTTACCCTTGCTGGTAACCTGGTTGCTATCACTGGGGTTGCGTATAGAAACTTTTGCTTTGAAGCATTTTCTGGCATTGATAACAGTTGTGGCCGGAACCTTTCTATTTTTATGGCAGCCAGCGGTTCGCTCCTATTTTCCTGCGTCACAGCAGAGTTCAGGTTTTACACACCCTTTGTTGTGGCTGATCCTGTTAGCGCTGGTGCCGATATGTCTGGGTTCGGCCAACATTTACCGGGTTAGGTTCTGGTCGGCCAACCTGCCTGTTCTGCATGTAGCACTTATAACTAATCTGTTCTCAGCCATAAGTTATCTGCTGGTACTCCCAGTTCTGGAAGTTCAAGCACTGCCTAACCTGAATGTGTTCATGAACAGTAATATTTTTGGGTTACTGATTTTGGTTGCTGTGCTTGGAGGTGCAAATCAACTGTTACTGTTTTCACTTCATCGTACTGCTGTGCCGGTTTTTATTAGTCAAATTGGTGGCTCTGTTCACAATACATGTTGGTGCATGAACTATACTTCTGAGCACCGGTTTCTGTCGTGTAATTGGAACCATCGTCATGCAGCAAACACAATTCCAAGAGTTCCTGAAATCTCTCAGTACATTGTCCCCTGAACAGCTGACATGTTTGCACACAACCCTACCGCCATGCCCGAAAACGCCAGAGGTTACGGGCAATAGTCGTCTTCTTGAGCGTCTCAAATATTACTTTGATCAGCACCCGCGGTGCCCTCGCTGCACCTGTGAATCCATGACGCGCTGGGGGCAGAATGCTGGTCATCAACGCTACCGCTGCAACGCATGCGGGCGTACCTGTAACGCATTGAGCGGCACGCC